>CAYRFY010000316.1:5068-9023 GCA_964423635.1 uncultured Armatimonadia bacterium
CCTTTAGTGCAGGGTGATGTCCACATCCGACAGGTCGTCGCCCTGCTGCGTCTCGGCACGAGCTGCCGTCTTCACGGGTGCCTGAACGCCCCGGCCCCGCAGGACGTAATGCATAAGCAGCAGGCTCGTGGCCCCCGAGGTGAGGATGGAGACGATGACGACGATGCCGATGACGAGTGGCAGTGACACGGGCCTGCCCTCCGGCGTCACAGGTTCGGGGGCCTGTTCACGGCTCCCCACGGCAATGAGCGGTACCAGAGCCTCGCCCGGGGCGACCTGATAGGGTATCTGGTTCTCCTGCAAGAATCCGGCCAAGACCTCACTGGGCACGGCGAAGCCCAGGTTCTGGGCGTCTTTGACCACGGTGGTGCTCATCCCGATGACGCCGCCGCGCTCATCAACTACCGGGCCTCCCGAATTGCCGGGATTGAGGGCGGCGTCGATCTGAACGAACTCCCGGCCTCCTACCCGGCGCCTGACGGCACTGACGATGCCCTTGGTGAGGGTGTGGTCCAGGCCCATGGGAGCCCCGATGGCGAACACGTCTTGTCCGGCCCGAGTAGCGGCGGAGGCCGCCAGTCGTAGCGGGGTGGGGGGTGCAGCGGCGCACTCGATGAGGCACAGGTCGCGCCCGTCGTCCCGGGCTATCACGAGGCCTGCGGAGATGACGGAGGAGGACAGCTTCACCTCGACCCGCCGGGACCTGCGGACCACGTGGGCCGCGGAGAGGATGTGCCCGGCATCATCCACGACGAAGCCGGCACCGTCGAAACCGGGCCCCCGGACGGTGACCACTGCCGGGTCGATCGCGGACAGCCAATCGCTGTCAGCCGCCGCCTGCTGCGAATCCTGCGCGTAGGCTCCAGCGACCAGTGCCGCTGTGAGACCGATCAGTACTGCCGTGCGAGTCATGCCTGACCTCCGGTACGTACCTGCCCCCACCCTGGACGACGGCGGATGCCGCCGCCTGTCCAGGGGTCTCCAGCAACTGGCGTACCATTCGGCAGGCGCCGGCTCCGGCGTCTCGGTGGAGGCGCGGTACGAGGGAGGCCGAAAAGACGGCGCAGGGCGACGGCAGGCACATACCGCTGCAGACTGCGCCGGTCGCTGTGGGGCGGCGGCACCGGTGCGGGGTACCGCGAGCAGAGGGCTTCCGGCCGCTCGGGACTCGCCGGCAATCCCCGCGATCTCTCTGCGTCTGCTATTGCGCCGGCGCCGGAACCGTCCAGTGCGTGCCGGCAATGTGTGTCACGTTCTGGTTGTCATTGAGATAGTAGATGGTGAAGATCGTCCCGTCCTCGAGCTGCACAGACAGCGGGTAGCCGTTGTCGCCGCCATTGCCGGTGCCGTCGGCCCGGAGGATGATCTCATTGGCCGTGTCCCAGGTGTGGCCGCCGTCGCTGCTGAGCACCGCCCGTACGCCCATGCCGTCGCGGCGGTAGCCATAGGTGCACAGGAGCCGCCCGTCTCGCAGTCTGATCAGATTGGAGGGATAGCCCCAGAAGCCGCAGTCCTCCGGCTTGCTCCACGTCTTCCCGCCGTCGTTGGAGAAGCACTGGTAGCTATTGTGGTTCTCCGGTGTGGGACGCATGACCACGATCAGCTCGCCCATGCCGTTTTGGCAGATGGCGGTCTCATTGAACCCCAGATCGTCGCCCATCGGCAGCGCGACCGGAAGCACCTCCCAGGTCTCGCCGTTGTCCTCGGAGCGCACGGCCCAGACCCCGGACAGGGTTTCAGGGCCATCGGCACCGTAGATCACGCAGAGCCACAGGTCGTTTTCGCGCACAAAGGAGCTGCTGTTGAAGGTCATCATCCCGCCTTTGACCGGGCAGGGCAGTTCGATGACTTCCCGGGTGCCGTCGGGCTTGACCACGGTTACCTGCGGGTCGCCGAGGTACGCGACGGTACCCTCCTTCGCCTTCAACCAGTGTCGACCGCGCTCCTTGATCTGTGGCAACTCGGCCTCATCCACATAGATCCAGCCCCGGGCGCCGGGGATCAGGACGGTGCCGTCCTCCCGCAGGTTCTGCGGCGGGGTGAAGGTCTCATCGGTAGGCTGCCAGGTGCGTCCGCCGTCGGCGGAGATCATCCGGGCGCCGCCGCCGGTGCCGTCGATGTGTGAGCGCCGCACACGGGTGCCGAAACTGGTGACCAGCCGACCGTCATCCAGACGTGTCAGGGACGGGAAGCAGGCGTACACGCCGGGCTTGTGGTAGATCACCACATCCTCGGCGCCCTCCAGGCGCTTGGGCAAGAGTCCCGTGGAGGTGCGCACCTCCTTGAAGTAGGCCTCCGAGGTGGCGGCGCTGGAGATCGAGCCGAACACCACCACATTGCGGTGCTGATGGGCCGGGGCGGTGAGCAGCCCCCAGCCGTCGATGACCGGCTCCCCGTCCACCCACACCTCGAAGTTCATGCCGCTGATGCGCAACTGATAGGTGTGGAAGTCGTCGGTGGTGTCCATCGGGTAGACGAGGCCGGAGCCGCCACACTCGAGCCTGTCGGGATACAGCGTGATGGCCTCCTCGTGCACGCCGTCGGCCGCCAGGAGGCAGACGCCGGCCCTGGAGGCGCAGGACACGACCTTCACCGTCGCCTGCACCAGCGCGCCGCGGTCGGGACGGGCGCCCCAGTTCCGCGAATACGAGCGCAGCTCACCATTGGCCGTGCCCGCGTCCACCAGGTGCAGGCCCTGCTCGGTGACCTCGGCCGAGGTGTTCTCGCCACCGCCGCCGCCCCACCCCGCATCACCCGGGAGCTCCTGTGCCGTGTAAACGCCCGTCCAGTCAATCTGTGCCATCTGCGGTTGCCCCCATGAGACGGATGCGATGAGAATCAGCGCCATGGAACCCGCCGGAATGTGCATGTAACCTGTCCCTCCGGTACTCGAGGCATCGGGCGCAATGCCCGACGTGGTCGCTGCCGCGCAACGAATGGTAACAGCTTCCCCTCCCGGCGCGCCGGTCCCTTCCGGCGGGGCACGAGTGTGTGATTCGAGCGTCCATCCCGGGCGCCACTGCCGGCCAGGCCGGACCTTCCAGCTCCGGCGGCGGGTCCCCTCGCCCTCGTGCCGAGAACCCCGGCAAGGAATACCTCCCCACCACCCCGAATATGCCCGGGTCGGCCGATAGCCTCCCTTCCTGGAGTGAACCTGACAATGACACCCCGCCAGGCCGCCATCGCGGCCCTTAAGCGCGAGAGACCCGACGCACTGGTACCTCACCTGGAGCTGGAGTTCCAGCTCGCCGAGGAGTTGTGGGGGCCCGAGAAGCGCTCCCTGCGTGCAGAGCACCTGAAGGGCGTGACCGGCGCGGCCAGGCAGGATGCGCTCAAGCGCAATGCACAGAACTGGGTGGACACCGCCAGACGGTACAAGTGGAACGTGATCACCGGTCTGCACTGGCTCCCGCTGGAGGACCAGTGCCGGTCCTTCGAGTATATCCGGGAGATCTCCGGAGACGAGTTCATGCTCTCGGTCTTCGCCGACGGCACGTTCAGCATCCCCAGCGGTACCGATATGCTCGAGCATGTGATCTGGCTCACCGAGCACACTCAGGAGGCTCTGCAGACCGCGGAGAACCACGCTCAGAATGCCATCGCCCATGCGAAAACGGCCATCGAGGCCGGGGGCGAGGTGGTCTTGATGTGCGCCGACTACTGCTTCAATGACGGCCCCTTCCTCTCCCCCACCATGTTCCGACAGTTCGTGACCCCGTATCTGACCAAGGTCGTCGCGGCGATCCACGAGGCCGGTGCCTTCGCGGTCAAGCACACCGACGGGCAGATCATGCCCATCCTCGACCAGATGGTGGAATCGGGCATCGATGCCCTCCATTCGCTGGACCCCATGGCGGGAGTGGACATCGCCGAGGTCAAGCGCCTGTACGGTGACCGCATCTGCCTGATCGGCAATGTCAACTGCGCCAAGGTGCAGGCGGGGACGAAGCATGAG
>CAYRFY010000317.1:0-8238 GCA_964423635.1 uncultured Armatimonadia bacterium
GTCCGGTCCGGAGGACCGTTGACGCCGCGCAGCGGCGTCGCCCAGCGACGGGCTTCAGCCCGTCGAGCCGTCCGGTCGGCAGAACCGACGAGCTTCAGCCCGTCGAGCCGTCCGGTCCGGAGGACCGGTGACGCCGCGCAGCGGCGTCGCCTAGCGACGAGCTTCAGCCCGTCGAGCCGTCCGGTCGGCAGAACCGCTGACGCCGCGCAGCGGCGTCGCCTGGCGACGGGCTTCAGCCCGCGGGCCCTGCGAACGGCAAACGACAGACGAAAGCGGCGCACGACCGGACCGGATGCGCGGTACGGCTACTCGCCCCCATACCGCAAACGACCTCGAACCAACACACGCGAAAGGACATGATTCATGGCCATCAGACCCGAAGACCTCGCCCTCAACGGCGGACCGAAGGCAGTGGATGCCCTGGAGGGCGTCACGGAGCCCAAGATCTGGACCGAGGAGCTACTGGAGCTCATCGACCTGTGGACCGATGACGAGGACACCAAGCGCAAGGTGGTGGAGCTGGTATTGGCCGCCGGGCCCAAGTCGCCGTACCTGTTTCGCTACTACAACCCCGACTCAAAGGTGGTGCAGTTCGAGACCGCCTTCAAGAAGGTCTTCGGCTGCAAGCATGCGCTGGGTGTGAACTCCGGCACTTCGGCGCTCATCGCCGCCATGGTGGCCTGTGGCGTCGGCCCCGGAACCGAGGTCATCGTGCCGGCGTACACGTTCTTTGCCACCACCTCCGCCGTCGTCGTGGCCAAGGGCATCCCCGTCATCGCCGAGGTGGATGACAGCCTGACTTTGGACCCGGCGGATGTGGAGGCCAAGATCACCCCGCACACGGTGGCCATCGCCCCCGTACACATGGCCGGCATGCCCTGCGACATGGATGCGATCGTGTCCATTGCGCGCAGCCACAATCTCAAGGTCATCGAGGACACGGCCCAGGCCGGCGGCGGGACGTACAAGGGAAAGCCTCTGGGCACCATCGGCGACATGGGCTGCTTCAGCCTGGATTACTACAAGACCTTCGTCTCCGGCGAGGGCGGCGTGCTGTGCACCGACGACGAGTGGCTGGATATGCGGGCCCAGAGCTACCACGACACCGCGGCCTGCTGGCGGCCGGACCGCTACGCCAAGGAGCGCCGGCCCGGGGAGCTGTTCTGTGGCGAGAACTACCGCATGTCCGAGTTGGCTGCGGCCGTGGCGCTGGCGCAACTGGACAAGGTGGACGACCGCTGCCGCCGCTGGAGGCAGGCCAAGCAGGCCATCCTCAGCCGGATCCAGCCCCGGCCCGGCCTGCACCTGCAGCCCTCCCACGATCCCGACGGTGAGGCGGCCTACACACTGACCTTCTTCGCTCCCACTCCGGACTTGGCGACGCAAGTTGCCGAGGCACTCGCGGCCGAGGGCATCGGCGCCGGGGGGACGTACTCCGACAGGGTCCGCGACTGGCACGTATACTCGTACTGGGAGCAGATCCTGGAGAAGAAGACCGCGACCCCGGAGGGCTGCCCGTTCTCCTGCCCCTTGTACAAGGGCGACAAGAACCGGTACTCCGCGGACATGTGCCCGCAGACCCTGGACTGGATGTCGCGAGCGGTACGCATCGGCATCGACGGGGCCTGGACGGACGCCGACTGCGCCAAGATCGCCGAGGCGATCAACAAGGTGGCCGCGGTGTATCTGAGCCGGTAGCCCAACCGGCGACCGACCGGCCGCAGGGCAGGCCGGGGCGGCCGAACAGCCGCCCCGGCCCGTGAACAGATCGGGGGACTATGCTTCGTAGAGCGACAGCCGGCGCGAGAACCCGGCCCACCCGCCCTCGAAGTGGTCAAGGTAGACCCGGCGGATATCGTCCTCGTGCAGGTCGCCGGCGCACTTGACGCGCATCTGCCTCCCGCGACGAAACTCCTCAGTCACGATGATCTTCTCCGCGTCCAGGGCGGCCGGCACGTTCACGCTTCCGGTGCTCCAGATGATCTGTCGCGTCTTGAAGGCCGGCTTGCCCAGCAGCTTGTCAAACAGCTTGTCGCTGTTGAACAGATCGACGGGCTGGTTCACCAGCAGCGGACTGCGTGAGGTTCCCTCACCGCCCAGTAGCCGGGCGGCGAGTTCGGCGATAACGTCGTCCTCGTAGTTGCTGAGCTTCCCGCGGCCCTCCTGGATCGACGCCGGCGGCCAGATGTCCAGGAGTGCAGGCAGCTCCTCCGACGGCCTCGCGACCTGCTGCCACTCGCCGTCCGCCTGCAACTGCAGCACGGTGGCCCGGCACAGGGCGGGGTCGTTGTCGGTGCCCTCGCGGTCGACACAGAACGTCTCGCCGCCCTCCTGCCAGAAGACCCGAACGAGCCTGGGACGCCAGGCGGCGGTTGTCTGTGGCAGGAGCCTCACGGCACCCAGGGCGAAGGCAATCAGGCGGACCAGTGTCGAGGCCCCGCCACTGCCGATGACGCAGTTGAGGTACGGGTTGAAGCGAACCTGTACCCCGTCGGCGTACGAACCGGCGCCGTGGGCACAGACCCCTGTGATCACCGGCGCCCCCGCAGCCTCCGTCAGCACGGCACCCCGCGCTGCAGCGGCGATGGGAGCCCCGTGTGTCCCCTCCCTGTAGTTGTACCCGTCCTCGATGGGGTACTCGATGAGACGGTCGCCGCCGGCGAGGAGTGCCAGGCGCAGGGAGCGGAAGGTCTCCTGCGGCGTGTCGTTATCGCGGATCTCGATCTTGACGTTCGTGTACCGCATGCCGAGGTCCTCGCCCTTGCCGTCGGCCTCGATGCGACACTCGTGGGCATCGGAGCTCTTGGTGAAGCACAGACGCTTGCCGGGCTTCGGGCCTCCACCCCTTTCCAGCCACTGTAGCGTCTCCCAGGCCCGGCGCGCAGGCGCCTTGTCCTTGCGGGGAATCACCACCCCTCCCACGGTCTCCAGCGCCAGCAGCGCGGGATGCGCGAGCACCTTGGTCAGAGCCAGGCCGGGCTTGAGCAGTCGCAGGAGGCCCTTGAAGTCGCTGTTGGCGTGAGCGGGGATGGCGATGCCGCCGCCGCGATCCACCAGGTCGATAGTGTCCTGGACGCTACTACTGGCGGCGGCCAGGAACCCCACGCCCCAGTGCGCCTCCGGGATCCCGATATCGCCGAGAATGGCGGCGATGCGCAGGGGGACATACCACTCCGGCGGGAACAGCCCCAGCAGATGGACCTCGCTGACGGTGATCTCCACTCCCGGCAGCACCGTCAGCGGCCGGACCGGGTTGTCGGGGGCCGCCCAGTGCGCCAGACGCTCGGCGATATGCTGTGCGCGCCCGGACTGCGCCGTCAACTGCTTCCTGACGCTCTCGGCGTGCTGTGTCCGGCTCTCGCTGCTCATCGCGGGCTTCACGACACCTGAACCGCCCAACACCTCCTGCGCCGCTTTCAGCCGCGCCACCATCGCGGCCCGCACCTTCGCGCCCTGCGAGCCCGGGCACAGGGCATCTCGCCTGCAGGCATCGTTCACGCGCACCAGCGCATCGTGCCACGTGCCCAGACACGGCAGGCTCGGTACCACGTAGCCGGGGTGGTTGTGATCGGTCAGCGCCACCAGCTCGAGACCCTCGATGTAGCACCGCAGCACGTACTCCTCGGAAAACAGCAGGCTGCTCAGGTACCGACGCACATCGGCCACTGCATGCTTCACGGCCTCATCTCTCGCCTTCACCTGGTCCGCAGTGGGCCCGTTGCCATCCTCTCCAAGCATGCAGGCGATCGCGTCACACCACCACCGGGCGATCCGGACCGGCGCCCCCTCGTCGAGATCCGCGGCCCAGAGGTAGGCCGGGTGGGAGGCCCGGTATGCGTCCCACGCCTGTCGCATTGGGGCGGTTGCGCCGTCCGCGAGACCCCGGACAAACCCCCACGCCTCGTCCCGCTCTCGGGTCGTCCCCATCCTCTCCGGCAAGACTCCCGCCAGATCCGCGGGCAGCCTGTAGTCGCTGCACTCCGAGGCCGGCGAATGGGTATGCAGGTCCATCTTGCGGTAGCGGGCGCCTTCACGGAACCCCAATACGTCCTGCCACTCTTCAGAGCACGTCGGTGCGATGGGCACACGATCCCCTCCCTTTCTCGGCCCCGATGGGGCCGGGACAGGGCGCCCGGCGCCACTTCAGAACATCATCGGGCTGCCCCTAATCGAGACTTCGCCGTGATGCCCGCTAATCCCTACATAATCAAGACTATTCCAAACCAGATCAGGAGGTATGTACCCCGTGATCCGTCCTCCCGGTGGCGGGTAGGGCGGGAGGGCAGACCGGCAAGACAGGAGGTGTACCGGGGCGCGGAGCGGAATGCCCTGTGGCCACAGACCAGTCACCACGAGGCACCCCGATGAACCTCCGGCCGCCCTACAACTCTGACCCACAGGACGGTGAACCCGAACCCGAGTTCTCCGTTCCGCCGCTGCAGCCCGACGATGTTGACCGCCCGCTCCCGGACGTGCCGCCTCCGCTGGAGGAGGTCGACATCACCTGGGCTCAGCCCTCCGCGCCGCGGCCCGCGACGCCTTTCACCACCTGGCTGGCACGGGGCTGGCGGCTGACGATGGAGGACGTGGGGGGCGCGATCCTCGCCGGACTGGCGCCTACCATCGCCGGGGTACTCGCAATGGGGCTGGCGGCGGGCCTGGCTTACCCCCTGGTCTGGGGGCAGCCACTGCGTGGAGCGGGCGCGGTGATCCAGGCGCTTGCTCTCGCGGGGCTGGTCCTGCTCGCCCTTCCCGCCACCGCGGCCGTCGGAGCCGCGGCCTTCCTGCGGCGGATGGGTATGGACGCGTCGGCGCCGGGCACCGCCCGGCCGGCGCTGGTCGTTTGGCCCAGCGTGATGGGGGTTCTGCTGCCCTTCTGGCTCTGCGGGGCGCTGGGCACTGCGGCTGCGTCGCGGCTGGGGGTCATCGGCGCTCCCCTGTGCTTCCTGATTGCCGTTCCGCTTTCGGCCTGGGCCTGCCTGGGTCTGTACGAGGTGGTTGGGCGGGGCCGCGACGTAGCCACGGCACTGCTGGGAGCGTGGCACCTGCTGGCCACCGACCCGGTCAATGCCTGCGGGCTAGGGGCCGCCACGGTTGGAATCGCCCTGGTGAGTGTCGCCATGTGCGGCTGCGGCGTTCCGGTGGCCGTGCCCGTGCTGCTCACGGCCTGGGCCGCCGCGCATGAGGACCTGACGCAACAACGCCCGGGGCGGTGAGGGCGGGGACGAGCGTCCGGGACGTGAAGGTCTGGCTCGCCGTCCGCGGGGAAGTGCCATCGCGACGGGTGTCTATGCATCTCGAGGCCTGGCCGAAAAGCTGGGCCTGCCGTGGCGATGTCATCCTGGAGCGCCTGCGTCACAAGTCCGGGCGGCGCAAGCTCGAGCTTGTGCCGCTTTGGCGAAGGATCTCCAAGTACCCCAGGAGATTCCTCGAGCTGCTCCCTCCGGGAGCGGACGCTCTCAGAGTGACATTCTCGGCGAAGGCGGGGTTTTCGGCCACACCTCCAGCTCGCTGCGCGTGGAGACCATCCTCGCCAACGGGATGCAACGCGCGCGGTGTCAACCCAAAGGCGCCAATGCCGCTCTCGCGGACTATGACGCATCCTGCGACTGGGGCTGTCCGGAGAACCGATAGCCCACCCCGTGCACCGTCTCAATTCTCTGGGCCAGGGGCGGCAGCTTGGCCCGCAGACGGCGGACGTGGATATCCACCGTGCGATCCCCGCCGTAGTAGTCGGTACCCCAGACGCTGTCGAGGATCTGGCTCCGTTGCAGCGCAATGCCGGGGTTGCCCAGGAAGCACTGCAGCAGGGCGAACTCCTTGTAGGTCAGGTCCACGGGCGCCCCTTTGAGCCGGACCCGCATGGCGGCCGGGTCCACCACGATGTCGCCGATCTTGACCACGCGACTGCCGATGCCGATGTCGTTGCGCCACAGGGCGAAGCCGAGGCAAAGTCGCGCTTCTTCCAGGGAGAAGGGCACGCTGATGGCGTCGTCGACGCCACAGTCGAAGGGGAACCGTGCGGCGACTTCGGCGGAGACGGCGGCCACGATGGGCACTCTCTCGCCTCTGGGATGTTTGCGTACCGCCCGACAAGCGGCGACGCCGGAGGGGATGTCTCGGCCGAAGCTGACCAGGACGATGGCCACGTCCTCGTCGTAGAGGGCGTCTCGCAGCTCTTCCGGCCTCTCGGCGTGAAGTTGGCGCAGCCCGAGCCCCGAAAGCACGGTACCCGCCATCTCGGAGAGACCGGCGGGTACCTGCCATAGCAGAGCGCAGCGCTGGTGCGGCCGCGCGGGCCGCACGCCCTCCGCGGCCCGCGAGACCCGCTCAGTACGCGTAGAGTTGGCCATAGGGTCTCGTGGTGTGTGAGACGATGCGGGTGAAGGGCGCCGCCAGCAGTTCGTCCAGATCCAGTTTGAACTGGGCGCAGTAGGGCTCAAGCACGCCGCGCAGAACCGGTCCGTCCTGCTCGTCGGTCTGCTCGACAGTAACGCCTTTGCGCACGCGATCGGGGGGCACTTCGCCCCGGATGTACAGGGTGCCCCCGTGCATCCCGGTGGCACAATAGCGTCCCACGATGGGCTCACCGGGCGGCAGGTCGAGGCCGAGGACGATCAGCTTGCCCCCTGCCAGGTACTCGCCGCAGTAGTCCCTGACACGCCCGCCGATGATGACCACCGGCTCCCGCCCCTCGTAGGATTTCATGTGGATTCCGATGCGGTACCCCGCGTTGCCCCTGATGTACACCTGCCCGCCGCGCATGGAATACCCCATGACGTCCCCGGCATGCCCGGGAACGACGATGAGGCCGTCGTTCATGGTGTTGGCGATGCCGTCCTGGGCGTTCTCGCTACACCAGATCCGCGGCCCGCTCATGAAGGCGCCCAGGTCATTGCCGGGGATGCCCTCAATGCGGATGCGGATCTGCTTGTCGATCCCACAGCCGATGTACCTGTGGCCGCAGATGTTGACCAGGTCAAACTCGGTCTCGCCCTGCTCGGCCGCGGCCTTGATCTGCTCGTTCAACTGGCGGTAATGAAGTCCGGCTGCATCAATCTTCATACTTCGATCCCCGGTCCGCTGACGATGTGTTTCCGGTACTGCTTGGGCAAGGATAGCAGCCCCAGGTCGCGCTGGATGAGCTTCTCTCGGAAGCCGGACACGTCGATGCCCTGGCGAATCAGGCCCGTAATGATCCCGGCCCGCTCGATGTCACCGACGAATACGGCGCCCACGATCCTGCCGTCTCGGATGAACATGCGCCGGTAACTCTTGCCGTCATTGGAGCGGTACTCCAGTGTCTCGGCGCCCTCGGGCGGGCTGATGAGGCCCACCGAGATCGTCGGCAGCCCGCAGGCCTGGATCGAGTTCATCGGGATGCTGCCCGCATAGCTCTCGTCGCCGCCGGCCATGTTCCGCCCGGCAACCTCCGCCTGCATGTAGGCCCCCGGCCAGATGGCAATCGGCCTCTTGTCACCCAGAAGAGGGTCGAAGGCCTCCGCCACATCACCGGCGGCGTAGATGTCCGCGTCGCTGGTGCGCATGTGATCGTCCACCAGCACGCCGCGGTTCACACTGATCCCCGCCGCCTCGGCCGGCGCGGTGTTGGGCCGCACACCCACGGCCATGACCACGATCTGCGCCGGAACGCGGGAGCCGCTGTCCAACGTCACGCTCTGCACCTCTCCCCCGCTGCCGCCGATACTGGTGGCGCCGGTCGAGGTGATGATGTGGATGCCGGCCTCCTCCATCGCCCGCCGCGCCATGCTCGAGCCGGTCTCGTCCAGAGCCTGGGCCAGCACCCGGTCCAGCAGCTCGATCACCGTGGTCTCGATGCCCAGATGGGCGAAGGCCTCGGCAACCTTCACACCGATCATCCCGCCGCCCACAACCACGGCCTGCCGCACCTGCTTGCGCTGGATGTACTCCCGCACCCGACACATGTCCTCGTGGCGGGTGAAGGTGAACACCCCTTCCAGCTCCGTGCCCGGAATCGAGGGCACGATGGGTGTGCCACCGATGGCCAGGAGCAGCTTGCCGTAGCCCAGCACCGCCCCGGACTGCAGGACGACTTCATGCTTCTCCGGGCGGATCTCCGCGACCGGGCTGCCGAAGTACGTGTCGACCCCAAGACGCTGGTAGAGGTCGCGAGGCCGATAGTCGATACGTTCCTCAGGCACCTTGCCGGCCAGCACATACGTGATCAGCGGCGAGCAGTACACATGGTTCGGCTGG
>CAYRFY010000317.1:8248-9018 GCA_964423635.1 uncultured Armatimonadia bacterium
GTCGGAGACCACCGCCATCGAGCCGTCCTTGTCGCTCTCACGAATGGCCTCGAGGCCCGCCACGCCGGCCGTGGAGTTGCCCAGGATCAGATAGTCGTAGCGCTTCTCACTCATAGACCAACGCCTCATTGGGGCAGTGCTTGACGCACGCCGGGATTTCCTCGCCACCGCACAGGTCGCACTTGGACCCGACCGTCCCCTTGTCCCTGTTGACCTGGATGGCGCCGAATGGGCACACCATCACACAACTGAAGCAGCCCACACACTTGTCCTCGTCGTGGTTGATCGCGCCCGTCTGGGGGTCGCGGGTCATCGCGCCGGCGATGCACGCCGCCACGCAGGGCGCGTCCTCGCAATGGCGGCACTGGAGCGCGAAGGAGATGGCACCGTCCTCCTCCACCCTCACCGCCGGCTCCGGAAGGTTCTCCTCGTCGGAGAACGCCTTCACCAGCGTCTGGTGCCCGGAGTGCTGGAAGATGCAGTAGATCTCGCAGAGCCTGCACCCGATGCACACTTCCTCGTCTGCATATATGCGTTTCATAGCCTACTCCTGTTAGGTCAGGTCGCGAATCGCGGATTCCGGGTCGCGAGCCACGACGGACGGCAACGGCGAACGGTCCGGCCCGCGAAACCGCGGGGATAGGGCCTCCGAACTGGCTAGCGCCCGGCCGGGTCCACCTCCAGCACTTCCATCTCCTCCCGCGTCAGCCCCACCGCCCGGAGCATCTCGCGGTTGCCCCGGAGGCTGTCGATGCTGTTCATCCCCATTC
>CAYRFY010000318.1:0-9009 GCA_964423635.1 uncultured Armatimonadia bacterium
GGCGAACAGGCGCGACGCGAGCGCTTTCAGCGACGACACCCCGCACGTGCCCTCTGAATCGAGGTGCCCCAACATGAGATCCATCGCCTGCCTCGTGGTGCTATTGCTGTGCGTCACCGCGTCTTGCCAGACACTGATCTGCGGCCGGGCCACGGCTCCCCCGGCCATCGACGGCAGCCCCGGAGACCCATGCTGGGACCAGGCCATGGTCGCCACGGACTTCTCGGTCCTCGGCAGCGCCGGCACCGAGCGCGCTTTCCGCCAGACCACGGTGCGTGCCGCCTGGGACGAGCAGGCTCTCTACTTCCACGCCATCTGCCTGGAGCCCGATCCGGCCTCGATCACCGCCAAGGTCACTGAGCGCGATGGGTCCGTGTGGCTCGAGGACGCCCTGGAGGTGTTCCTCGTCCCCGACATCGCCTCCGGCACCTACTATCACTTCATCGTCAACGCCGGCGGTGTGCTCTACGACGAACTGGGCACCAGCGCAGACTACAACGCCGCTGCTTCCGTGGCGGCGGTCATCGACGAGCAGGCCTGGCAGGTGGAGATGGCCATTCCCTGGGCGGAGCTATCGGTTTCGGCCCCGCAGGCAGGTGCGGAATGGGGCTTCAATGTGGGCCGCGAGCACCGTCCCGTCGAGCCCACCGAATGGAGCACCTGGGCGCCGCTTGAACAGGATCGCCACATCTTCGGCCTCTCGGAGCTATTCGGCCGTCTGCGCTTCGAAGCCGCCGCCACACCGGGGCGGGCCGCCAGCCTAAGCCTGCCGCCAGGCCTCGTGCGCAATCCCGGCTTTTCCGACCTGCAAGAGGGCAGGCCCGTCGACTGGTCGCTGCCCAACGCTACTGCCTTCTCCGAGATAGCATCTATGGGCCGGCACTACTCGGTCTGGAATGACGGCAGCTACGGTATCGCGGATCAGGCCACAGACGTTCCGGTGGAAGCGGGCGATATCTTTACGGTGTTCGCCGTGGCCCGCTGTTCGCCCGATGCTCGGCTGGGGATCGCCGTGGTCCAGGAGATGGAGGACGGCCGCCCCGACGACCTGTACCCGTTCTGGAACCTGGGGGGCACCGAGCAGTACCGCGTCTACTCCGGACGCATCGTGGTGGATAAGGGCGCCAGGCGGCTGTTTTCGGTGCGTCTGTACCGTGCGAACAAAGAGGGCTGGGTGGACTACGCCTACGTGCAGGTGCTGCCCGGCATTCACGGCCTGAGCGGCATCGTGGATGCCGAGAAGTGCACTCGCCCGGATCAGCGTGGTCTCGGAGCGCCCTGGCGGACGCCTGCACTGCAGGCCTACAAGCCCCTCCCCGGGGGCCCGGTTCGGGCCCTCATCTTCATCGGCGAGTTCCAGCGAGATGCCGTGGAGTTGGCCCAGCGCCTGGATATGGACTACGACCTGATCTACTGCCCCTTGTTCCGTAACGGCAAGTCCGTGGAAAACGTCTCCGCCTACGACGCCGGCTCGGTACTCAGGCGCCTGGCCAGGGGGGACTATCAACTCATCATCCTCGCGGGCAGGCCTTCGGAGCAGGTGGTCATCGACGGCATCCTCGACAGCGTACGCAGGGGCACGGGACTGCTGGCGGTGGATCCCGTGGCGGGAGTGCCGCTGCATCCCGAGGTCTGGGACAGTCTGCAGGCCGCCTTGCCCGCCACGGCGCTGGGCCCCGATGCGTTCGGGCAGGTGCTGGGAGCTATCCCGCCGGAGGTTCTCGCCGCCACTTCGCCCGCCAAGGGCAAACTCCAGTCCCTGGCCTGCGGCGACCTGGAGCAGGGCCGCATCGCCCACCTCACCTGGGACCAGCAGACCCCGGGTCTGATCCCCTTCGCTCGGGGCGCCGCTGAGTACTGGGAGTACCGCTGGGCGGCGCTGTGCAGGGCGGCGCTGTGGGCCTGCCGCCGCGAGCCGGAGAGCGCCATCGCTTCCGTCGCGGCGGATGACGAGCTTCACGTGCGCCTCGGCGGCCCCGTCCCGGCGGACGCCACGCTCACCGTCACCTGGGACCAACGCCTCGAGGGCGGTCCGGCCGACATCGTCGCGATACCCGACACCGTGGGAGCCGCCACCATTCCCATCCCGGAGGAATCGAGGCGGGTACGCGGGCCCGTGATAGCCCGAGTACTGCTGTCCGCCGGCGGGCGGCCGCTGGATGTGGGCGCCTGCCTGATTCCCACCACCGATCCGCGCGTGCAGATCGGTGAGGTCAAGGCTCCCGAGACCTTCGCTCCGGGCGAACCCATCCAGATTGCTGTCGACGGTGAGGTCTTCCGTCCCGGCCAGACCGCGCTGAAGGTGGGGATCGTGGACGCCTTCGACCGCGTGGTGGCCGAGGCCGTGATGGAGACCGATGCCGTGGGTGAGTTCCGGCCCACCGTGCAAGTGGCCGTCTCCGAGCCCCTGTCCGTCTATCACGTGATCCGCGTCACCGCGGTGGACGGCGGCATTCCCGTGGATGAGACTTCGGTCCCGATCCTCTGTCCGCAGGCCGGGGAGGACGACCTGGACGACTTCTCTCTGGCCGCCGGCTATGCGGCCATGACCGTGCGCTGCCCGCCGCACCTGGAGGCCGAGATGGTGGCCTTTCTCCGCTCCCGAGGTGTGCAGGCCTGCACCGTGAACCGCTACATGATCGCCCGGGGAATGCCGGCCTTCGGTGGCATGATCTCCGGCGGCATGCGTCATAGCAGCGGCGAGCATGTACGGCAGAACTGCTTCAGCAGGCCCGAGGAGGTGGAGAAGCTCTGCGAGCGCACGGTGAAAGGCGCCGCGGACAGGGTGAAGTGGGGTTTCGTGGGCTACAACATGGAAGACGAAGTTCACCTGCATCAGTCCGGCTCAACGGAGGTCTGCACCTGCGAGGCGTGTCGCGGGGCCTTCGCCGCCTGGGCCGGCGAGACCTACGGCACCATCCAGGCGGTCAACGAGGAGTGGGGCACGAAGTACACGGCCTTCGAGGACATTACCGTACCTTTGGTGGCGGAGATGAAGGGCGAGCGCAACCCGGCACGCTGGGTGGACTTCCGTCTGCTGATGGAGCGCACCTGGGCCAATGCCTATGCCCGGGCGCATCGGTCTCTCGGCGAATCCTATCCCGGGGCGAAGCTGAGCTTCACCAATCCCTACAAGTACAACTCTCTGTCGGGAGTGGACTTCTCCCTGTGGGTCCCCAACGAGGAGATCCTCCTGCGTTACTTCCACCGCCACGTGGTGGACCGCAACAAGTCCTGGTCGCGGGCGCCGATGCTCTCGTGGTTCGGCTATGAGTCATCGGCACAGGAGGTGGGGCGGTTCGTGTGGTGGTTCGCGCTCAACGGCGGCGTGATGCCCATCTGGTGGGACCCTGTGGAGCCCTGGGCCTACACGGGCAAGGAGGGCTTCACACCGTGGTACATGCTGACGCCCTTGTGGGAGGACACCGCCCGCAGCCGGGCGGTAACCTCCGCCGCCGCGGACCTCCAGGCGGGCATAGGCAAGGTCCTGCGCGTGGCCGAGCCCGCCCCACCCGAAGCGGTCATCCTCCACTCTCAGCCCAGCATGCACGTGCTGTTCGCTCAGCCCTGTCTGGAGCTGGGCCGCGTGGTGGATACCGGCTATGGCCGCTACCGTGCCTCGGACGATGCCCTCGCGGCGGCCCTCAAAAGCCGCGGCCTGAACTACCGCTACGCATTGCCCCGGGAGCTGACCGCCGAGAGCCTGCAGGGCGTGCAGCTTCTCGCCCTGCCCTCGTGTGTGGCGCTGTCGGACGAGACTCTCGCCGCGGTGCGGGCCTTCGTGGCTGCCGGCGGCAAGGTCCTGGCCGATCTTCCACCCGGCACCCACGACGAGCACGGCAGGCCCCGGACCGCCCCGGCACTTGCCGACCTCTTCGCTCCCGGTCGAGCCTCTTGTCTGGGAAGGGCCGCCACCGCGGAGGATGCAGCCGACCTCGACAAAGCCCTGGACGGGTTGCAGGTGCAGCCCGTCGTGCGCTGGGAGAAGGCCGACGGGACACTGCCCTCGGCCACCGAGATGTACCGCTATCGTCTGGGACGGGCCGAGTTCATCGGCCTGTGCCGCGACGCCACGCCGGGGGCCGCGGAGGAGGGTCCGCTGACGCTCACCCTCCCCGGACCCGCCCATGTCTATGACTGCCGTGCAGGGGAGTACCTTGGGCAGAGGGCCCAGATCGTCCTGGACATCCCCGGAGCCGATGCGGCTTTTCTCTGCCTCCTGCCCTACCGTCCCGAGGCCATGCAGGCGACGGCACAGATCGCCGACGGCAGGCTTCGGGTGCAGGCCAATCTAGCGGGGGTCGCGGACCCCACGGACCACCTGTTCCGCGTGGAAGTCACGCCACCGAGAGCCGCCGGGCCGGCCCTGTGGTATAGCAAGAACCTTCTCGCTCCCGGAGGGAGCCTGGAGTGGTCGGTGCCTCTGGCGCAGAACGATCCGGAGGGGCGGTGGACGGTGACGGTGAAGGATGTGGCCACAGGCCTCCGAGCTACCACCGGAACCACGCTGGGCGAGGAGTAGCCATCGGCTGCGACCGCGGTCCTTCTCCCGTCACCGCCGACATCCGGCGGAACTCTCGATAGCGTCCGGAGGGGAGATTGCCTGCCGCGCCGCCGATCGTTCCAGAAACAAGGGGCTTCACGGGGCCGGCGCGTCCCGTCTTTGTCCCCACTACCGTTGCCCGGGGAGGGCCACCATGCACACACGCACTGCAGTGGTAGCGGTTATTGCTCTGTTTCTGGCCGTCACAGGGGCCGAAAGCAGGCCCCGCGAGGAGGTCAACCTCGACGGCGCCTGGGAGTACGTGAGAGTGCCGGACCTCACCACGCCCCCGGAGGAGGGCTGGCAGCCTATCACGGTTCCCGGATTGCTTCAGGGAGTAGACTACGAGCGCGCCTGGTTTCGCCGCGACTTCACCGTTCCGGACACCATGAAGGGCCTCCGACTTGTCCTCCACTTCGGTGGCGTCAAGTACAACAGTACCGTACTTGTCAACGGCACGAAGGCCGGAGGGCACTTCGGCGGGTACGAGCCCTTCGACATCGACATCACCGACCTGGTCAAGTACGGGGAGAACAACTCCCTTGTGTTGGGCTGTCACGACTGGACGGGTATCTTCAGCGACAACGAGACGGACTTCTCGGTCATGCAGGAGCGCCCCACCGAGGCTCGCTCGGTGCCTCGAGACAAGATACTGGCTCCCATCGGCGGGCACTACGGGCTATTCGGGCCATGGGACGGGGTATCTCTCCACGCACACCCCTCGGTCTGGGTCAGCGACCTGTTCATCAAGCCGTCCGTCCGCACCAAGGCCCTGCTGGTAGACTACGAGTTGAGCAATGCCACGGCGGAGGCGGTCACGGTGACCCTCGCGCCCGAGGTCCTGGACGAGGGGCGCAGCGTCCTGTCACCGGCCGGGCGCTCCGTCACCATCCCCGCCAACGACAAGACAACGGTCTCCGTGCAACAGTTCTGGGATGGGGCGCGCCACTGGTCTCACGAGGACCCGTACCTCTACCTCCTGCGCACCCGTCTCATCGCACCCGACGGGGATACGCTAGTGGACGAGTTGGATACCCGCTTCGGGTTCCGCGAGTTCTGGGTGGAGGGCGGTCGGTTCTACCTCAACGGCTCACGCATCAATCTGTTGGCCACCTCGTGGTGGCCTCCCAACCCGCCGGCGAGCAGAGACGACATCGAGGACCGCATCCGCGCGATCAAGAACGCCAACTGCGTGATCTTCCGCACCCACACCCAGCCGTGGCCCGAGTTGTGGTATGAGGTGGCCGATGAGATGGGACTGATGATGATTCCCGAGGGCGCCGTGTGGAATGACGACACCGCCTATCGGGTCGAAGACCCCGTCTTCTGGGACAACTACGCCGCCCACCTCAGGGCCATGGTGGACCGGGACAAGAACAAGCCCTCGGTGGTGATGTACAGCCTGGAAAACGAGATGCACGGTAGCCGCATGAACGACAAGTCACCGGCCAAGGCGGACCTGGTGCGCATGGGCCGGCTGGTCAAGCAGTGGGACCCGACGCGCCCGATCATGTATGAATCCGACGGCGATCCCGACGGCGTGGCGGATGTGATCGGCATCCACTATCCCCGCGAGTACCCCGGCTACACGCTGTGGCCCAATGACGCCTATTGGATGGATGAGCCGGCCGGCATCGGCCACATGTTCCTCAATGGACAGACCCAATGGCTCTGGGACCGCGAGAAGCCCGTCTACGTGGGAGAGTTCCTCTGGATCCCCTCCTCGGATCCCTCCTGGGACACGGTGTTCTTCGGCGACGTAGCCTACGAGGATTACCGCGGCACCCACATCAAGGCCAAGGGGTTGTCCTGGAAGATGGCCATCGAGGCCTATCGCCATTACGAGGTCGGCGGCATCTCGCCGTGGACCATGGTGGAGGGCGGGCAGCTCGACGAGCAGACCAACGCCATGTACGCCGCGCAGAAGGCGGCCATGCAGCCCATCGCCGCCTTCCTCCGCGAGTATGACCACAGCCTCTATTCCGGCGCCGAGGTAACACGCACCGCCGATGTGTACAATGACATCCTGTCCCCTTCTGAGCTCACAGTGCGCTGGGCGCTCCTGGACGGGGCGCAGCGGATCCACGAGGGGCACCGGGAGCTGTCCATGGAGCCGGGCGAACGCCGGGAGATCAGCTTCTCCTTCGCCGTGCCGCAGGTGGGGACCCGGCGAGAGCTAAGCCTCGAGGTGTCCGTCGACCGCGAGGGCGCTCAGCGCTTCCACGACACCCGGCGGCTCTCGGTGTTCCCGCCTCTGGCTCTGGAGGCACCGGGGGTGGCAGTGGGCCTACACGACCCGACCGGGGCGACGAAGGCGGTGCTCGCCCGCAACGGTTTGACGCTGAGGGATGTGCCTGACCTTGCGGCCATCCCCAACGACCTGGCGGTGCTGGTACTCGGAGATGGGGCGCTGCAACCGCGGCAGGAGGCCACCGTGGTTGTGGGGAGCAGACCCGGGGCGCAGGGGGGATTGTCCGAGTTCATCCGAGAAGGCGGTCGAGTGCTCGCCCTGCCTCAGACCCACTACCCGCCGGACCTGGGTGGGGTAACTCTCTCCGGCCATGCCTCGACCATGACCTTCGCCCAGATGCCCGGCCACCCGTTGCTGCAGGGCGTCCTGGAAGATGATCTGAAGTTCTGGGCGCCGGATAACATCATCACACAGGCCGAGGCCTTCAGGCCCACCCAGGGCGCCTTCGAGGCGGTCGTCGTCTCCGGAAGCGCGGCGGGCATCGACCATGCCCCCCTGCTCGTGCGGCCCATAGGATCCGGCGTCCTGCTGACCTGTCAGATGCGGCTCACCGACTGTCTCGGAGTAGAGCCCACCGCGGGCGTCCTGCTACAAAACGCCCTGGACTATCTGGCCGCCTACCGGCCGCGGGTGGCCCGCACGGCCCGGTACTGCCCGCAACCCACGACGCGCGAGTTTGTGGATACCATCGGCCTCAGCGCCAGCGACATCACCGCCTCCCCCGGCACCGCCCCCTGGGATGAGATCGATCTGCTGGTGGCCTGCGCTCCGTTCCAGGGCCTGACGCCCCATACGGGCCGGTTGGAGGCTTTGCTGCAGCGTGGCGGCACCATCCTGCTCCATGGAGTGAGTGACGAAGAGGCCCCGGAACTCGAGGCCCTGCTGGGAGAGCAGATCACGATGCTACCTTACAGGGGCCCGGTCACCCGAGCCCCCGGAGACCACGAGCTGTCCTCCTACTTCGCCAATGAGGACCTCTACTGGCTGGGCGAGGCGAAAGCGGCCCATTCCTGGGCCACGAAGCCGCTGGATCAGGACATGGCGGACTTCGTCCTCGGCCGCACGCTGACGGGCAAGAACCCCGAGGTGTTCGACACCGAACGGCTCACGCTCGCCGGGCAGTGGGCGCGGGATACCGGAGACGGCATCATCCTGCCCAGTGGCAACGATGTGGTGAGCGCCGTCCTCGAGGCCCCGGCCGAGGGCCTGTACATCATCGGCGTCGAGGCCGGCGGGACCGCGGCCGAGGCCGTGTGGCCCGGCGGAACGATCTCCGTGGATGGCAAGAGGTTCGGCGACTTCTACTGCCGCCGCGGAGAGTACGACACTTACACGGTGTTCGGCAGCCTCGCTGCCGGGGAGCACACGGTGCAGGTCCGCATCAACAACGACTATCAGAGCGCCACAGAGGACCGCAATCTCAAGGTGCGCCGGGTGATGGTGGCGCACGACGAGGCTCCGCAGGATGTGGCGTATCTGAGCTCTGCTCCTGCCGTGGCGGTCCTCGGGCACGGCCGCGGGAGGATCGTGGCGGATAACATCAACTGGGACCGTACCGAGACCAGCGCCCGCAAAGCCTCCAGGTACCTGTGCGGCCTGCTCACCGGACTGGGAGCGCGGTTCTCCACCGGGACGGCCGCAGTGCTGGAGGGCGAGAGCATGGAGCCGCAGCCGGAGATGCCGCACTACACCACCACCGGTGGCGCGGCAAACCTCGCGGCCGGCGGCTGGATCCGCGGCCGTGTCCGCTGCGAGGCGGCCGGCCCCTACGTCTTCCGGATCATCGCCCGCGGCACGCCTCTGGACGAGGTCTACCCCATCGTGGCGCTGCAGATCGACGGCCGGCACATCGCGGACGTGCAGCTCACCGGCTCCGGGTGGCGGGCATATCCGCTGGAGGTGGAGCTAACCGAGGGCGAGCACGAACTGACGCTGCTGTACACCAATGACGAATACCGCCCGCCACAGGACCGCAATCTGTCGGTGGACAAGATCGAGATTCGGCCGGCCGAGGATCGTTAGCCGCCCGGACGGGCTGATTTCCGCCCGACTCGGTGCGGGCCCAGAAGAGCGGCCGAGAAGCTCACACTTGCATGCGTGTGTCATTCTGAGAGCGTTCGCTCCCGGAGGGAGCAGCTCGAAGAATCCCCTGGGACACGGCGAGATCCTTCGCCCAAGCGGCACAAGCTCGAGCTTGCGCCGCCCGGACTTGTGA
>CAYRFY010000319.1:0-8990 GCA_964423635.1 uncultured Armatimonadia bacterium
GGCGGTTTTCGCCTTGCGGGACCGCCTCGGGCTGAGAAATCGGACCTGAACGCCTGCCAACGGCGGGATTGCAGCCCCTAAACGGGTCCCAAACGTCAAGACTCGCGCCCATATGGGCTGCCGGTCGGGCCCTACACCTGTCGGCGCAGCTCCAACACCCGAACCGTCATGAACAGGAAGAACACCACCATGCTCAGGAAGTAGATGACGTTCTTGAGGTCCAATATCCCCTTCTCGAAGTCACCGAACATCTCGAATACCGAGATGTTCTTGGCGACCTGCTTGAGCCAGCTATCCTCCCCACCCACCAGATACGACACCCAGCCGATGAGCCAGACGAACAGGAAGGCCGCCAGGCAGATGCCCGCCGAGGCCATCTGGCTCCTGGTCAGGCCACTGGCGAAGATGCCGATGGCCAGAAACGACATCGCCACCAGCAGCAGGCCGAGGTAACCCACCCAGGCCGGCCCCCAGTCGAAATCGCCCCACTTGGCGTACAGGATCGGGTACACCAGGGTCAGCACCAGCATGGCGGCGTACAGGCCCAGGGCCCCCAGGTACTTGCCCAGGGCTACCTCGTAGTCCTTGACGGGCTTGGTCAGCAGCAGCTCCAGCGTCCCGCTGGCACGCTCCTGGGCCAGAAGCGACATGGTGATGAAAGGAGACACCATCAGCGTCAGGAACACCATGCTCCCCAGCAGGCCCCCCATCTCCGCCCGCGCCTGCGGCTGCAGAATCGAGAACGTGAAGATCAGGCCCGAGAAGAATAGAAAGAACACCATGACTACAAAGGCTGTGGGGGAGGTGAAGTAGGACCGCAGCTCTCTCCCCGCGATGGTCAGGATGTTGCGCATGACCTACGCCACTCCCCTTTCCTCGGTGGTCAACTGACGGAAGACCTCTTCAAGCGTCATCTCCACCGGGCGCAATTCCAGAAGACCCCACCCCTTGCCCACCACGTACTGTGCCACCTCCGACCGGATGTCCGAGCCAATCTCGGTGTCCACCAGATAGGCCCCCGGGCCCGCTTCCCCGTGGCTGCGCACCGAGGTGACCTGCGGCATCTCGCCCAGCAACTTCGCCACCGAGGGGTCCGTGTCGCGGACCTTCACCAGGATGGTCTCGACCTCCTGGATCTGCGCCGTGAGGTTCTCCGGCGTGTCCTCGGCCACCACACGCCCCTGGTTGATGATGATCACACGCTCGCAGGTCATCTGCGCCTCAGGCAGGATGTGGGTCGAGAGCATCACCGTGTGCTTGCCGGCCAGGCCCCGGATGACCTTACGTACCTCGATGATCTGATTCGGGTCCAGACCCACCGTGAGGATCAGTACGTCCGGGGAGTGGATGAGCGCCTGCGCCAGGCCCACGCGCTGGCGGTACCCCAAGGACAGCGTCCCGATGATCGACTCCCGCCGGTCCTGCAGCCCGCACACCTCGGTGACCTCATCCAGCCGCTCGCCGAGCTCCCCCCGCTTCATCCCGTGTAGCTTGCCGCAGTATTGCAGATACTGGTACACCCGCATCTCCGGATACAAAGAGGTGGTCTCCGGCATGTAGCCGATCCGCCGACGAGCGGCGATCGACTGCTCGTACACGTCCAGGCCCCCGATGCGACAGGTGCCGTAAGTCGCCGGCATGAAGCCTGTCAAGACTCGCATCGTGGTCGTCTTCCCCGCCCCGTTGGGTCCCAGGAAAGCGACGATCTCGCCCTCCTTGACGGAGAACGAGACGTCCATGATGGCGGGGACCGGGCCGTAGTACTTGGTTAGCCCCTCCACTTCAATCATCGCGGTTCCTCCATCTGCTAGGTCTGCTGGGTACAGTCCGTGCGGCCTCCCACGGCGGCCACACCGCGGGGGAAAGCCACGGCGCGCCCCGAGCTAGTCGGCGCGCCGTGACGACTCTCTCACACATCGCTCCCACGCCCCCCATAAGCCGTGGGGCATTGCTCAGCTTTCATGCACACCACAACGCCGGTCCGGCACCAGTTGGTTCCACAGCGCCAATACCTGGGCCCGCGTCTGCTGTAGCGTGCCGGAGGTATCGATCACATAGTCGGCCGGCTCGTCAAACAGCCCCAGCCGCTGGTGTAGCGCCATGCGGGCCGCCGCCTCCTGCGCCGTGATACCGTCTCGCGCCTGGATACGCGCCAGACACTGCGCCCTCGAGGCGGCCACGCGCACCACGGCGTCCACAAGACCGCGGCCACCCATGTGGGTGAGGATCGCGGCCTCCACGGCCACCAATGGCGGCGGGCAGGGTCCGTCACGCAGCGTCTCGATGCGCCGGGCAAGCCAACACACCATCGGCCCGTGGAGCACGCCCTCCAGCCTCGCACGCGCCCCCTCGTCGGCGAAGATCAGCGCCGCCGTCCCGGCGCGATCCAGACTCCCGTCGGGGCGGAACACGCCGTCTCCCAACTGCTCCCTGACCGAGCCTAGTAAACGCACATCCCCACCGAGCAGTTCCCGGGAGGCATCGTCGGCACGGAGACACGCGGCCCCCAGCTCGCCCAGCCATCCCAGCACGGCGGACTTGCCGGACCCCATCGGTCCCGTGATACCGATAACCACCAAAGGAGCACCCTCCCATCGTGAGCCCGAAACGCCGGCACCGGCCAACCGGACGGGCGGCATCAGCGACGGCGCCCGACCGCGAGACTGCGGTCGGGCGCGAACGGGCCACATCAGTCGGCGCCGACGGCAGGCAGTCGCCTGCGTACACATCGGCACCCCGCCGGCGGCAATGCCTACTGCTCGGCGTCTTCTTCCTCGGGAGCCGGGGCGACCTCGTCGTTCTCCGGCTCCGCGGCGGCGGGCTCCTGCGCGTCGCTGTCCCCACCGTCCTCGAGGTCGGTCTTGACGCTGGCCAAGAGAGCCCCGAACTGGTCGCCCAGTGTGGGGCGCTCCGTGGCCTGCTGATCCATGAACTCGCGGTACTGAGCCCGCTCCTTCTCCTGCTCGGCGGCGGTGAGACTCAGCGTCATCCGCCGCGCCTCGCGATGGATGTCGAGGATCTTCAGGTCAACCTCTTGATCCTTGGCGATGGCGTCCGAGGGCTCGGAGATGCGCTTGTCGCTCAGCTCCCGAATGGGGATGAACCCCTCGATGCCCGCCTCGATGAGCTGAGCAAAGGCCCCGGTACGCACCAGACGAGTGACGCGCGCCTTCACCACGCTGTTGGGCCTGAGCTTGGCCGCGGCCTCCTTCCACGGGTCCGGGAGAATCTGCCGCATGCCCAGAGAGATGCGCTCGCCGTCGTCGGCGATCTCCAGCACCACCACCCGCACGGTGTCGCCCACCTTACACACATCGGAGGGGTGCTTGATCGGTGTCCAGGACATCTCCGAGATATGCAGCAGACCGTCGACGCCGCCGAGATCCACGAAGGCGCCGTAGTTGGTGATGTTGCGCACCTTGCCCTCGCAGATCAGCCCCTCCTCCAGGCGCTCCATGGTCTCCGCCTTGCGAACCGCCCGCTCCTCCTCCACCAGGTCACGGTGGGAGAGGATGACCTTCTTAGCCCGGCGATCGGCCTCGAGAACCTTCAGCCGCAGGCTACGTCCCACGAAACGCTCGAGGTTGCGCAGATTGCGGGTGCCCACATGAGAGGCCGGGACAAACCCGGGGACGCCCACGTCCACGCGCAGCCCACCCTTGACACGCTCGGTCACCATGGCCTGCACAATGCCGCCGACCTTGGCCTCCTCCTCCAGCTCATTCCACACCCGCTCATAGTCCGCGCGACGCTTGGAGAGACGGATCACGTCGTTCTCCGTGTCATAGCGGACCACGGCGACTTCCACCGTGCTACCGACCTCGGGCCGATCACCGGCATTGGGGAACTCGGACAGCGGAATGAAACCTTCGGCCTTGGCGCCGATGTCAACCTGGACGCCGTTGGCGTCCACGGCCACTACCTCGCCCTGAACGATCTCGCCTTCCTTGACCACCTGAGGGATGCCCTCGATGTCGTCCGCCCAGTCGGCGGGCAGGGCCTCCTCCTCGTCGTCAGGATCGCCGGCCACGGCGATGGGCTCTTCCTGGGCCTCGGCGGCTACGGGGGGCTCCGAGGCGGGCTCCGGGGCGGGCTGTTGTGGCACGGCATCAGTGTCGGTGTCTGGGGGCGGGGTCTGCTCGACCTCGCCTGCAGAATCATTGCGCAAATCGTCGTTATCAGAGACGTATGCCATTGTGATGGACTCCCTTCGGCCTTCGTCCGGATCGTTAGTGTTTGCGTCCGCGCGAACGTACTCGCGCGGCACATGCGGTGATGACGCAGACTGACTCGCTCAATACAGGACACTCATCTCGGTGAACGCACCGCGCCCGTCGCACAGCGGCGCCGGACCCGGAATCGGGCGAACGCCGCCAAAACCGGTCCCCAGGACCCTCCGGCGGCCCCTAGACCGGCTCAAGATCGCGCCAGTTGACGCCCACCTTACAGTCGACCACCAGTGGGACATCCAGGGTCTCGGCGCCCTGCATCACCTCCCGGACCAGTGATATGGCCTGAGACAGACCATCCCGGGCGACCTCGAACACCAGCTCATCATGAACCTGCAAGAGCATGGTGCAGCCGGGTGCCTCCTGCGCCAGACGCGGCGCCAGACGCACCATGGCCACCTTGATGATGTCCGCGGCCGTGCCCTGCAGCGGCGCGTTCATCGCCGCCCGCTCGGCATAGGCCGCGATTCCCTGATTCTTGGACTGTATGTCCGGAATCGGCCGGCGACGCCCCTGCAGCGTACTGACGTACCCATCCCGGCGCACCTGCTCCACCATGCCCTCGAAGAACGCCTTCACCGCCGGAAGCGCCCGGAAGTAGTTGTCGATGAACTCCTGCGCCGCCGCGCGCTGGATCCCGAGCTGCTTGCCCAGTGCCGTGGCGCCCATCCCATACATCACCGCGTAGTTCACGGTCTTGGCCGCACGCCGCATGTCGGCGTCCACCGCCTCCAACCCCACCCCGAAGATCGTCGCCGCCGTGCGCTTGTGGATATCCTCCCCGGCGCCGAAGGCCTCGAGCAGGTTCGGGTCCCGCGACATATGGGCCAAAATCCTCAACTCGATCTGCGAGTAGTCCGCCGCCAAAAGCACCCGCTTATCCCCTCCGGCCACGAAGCACGACCGAATCTCACGCCCCCACTCGGTGCGAACCGGGATGTTCTGCAGATTCGGGTTGCGGCTGGACAGCCGGCCCGTCGCCGCCACCGTCTGCTCGAAGGTGGTGCGGATCCGGCCGTCCTCGTCGACCAGCTTGACCAGCCCATCCACATAGGTCGACTTCAGCTTGGAGTATTCGCGGTGCTCCAGGATCAGCCGCGGCACCTCGTGCTCCACGGCCAGATCATCCAGCACGCCCGCCGCCGTCGACCACCCCGTCTTGGTCTTCTTCCCCCCCGGCAGCCCGAGCTTGTCAAACAATACCTCGCCCACCTGCTTGGGGGAGGAGATGTTGAACTCCACCCCCGCCGCGGCGTGAATCCTCTTCTCCAGTTGGAGAATCATACCCTGGAGCTTATCGCCGATCTCGTCCAATCGCTCCGCATCCACCGCGATCCCCGCCGCCTCCATCTGCCCCAGAATCACCGCCAGGGGCATCTCCATCTCCTCAAACAGCGCCCACTCCCCGATCTGCTCGAGCTGCTCGCGCAAGGGTGCCGCCAGGCCCACTACCGCCGCGGCCTCGGCACAGGCGTGTAGCGCGGCTCCCGACAGCTCCCCCTCCCCCGGACCCTCCGCCGGCGGCAGCGACTGCCCGAACTCTACGGCAACCAGCGAAGCCACGTCCTGCTCCGAGCGGTGGGGAGCGATGAGGTAGGCCGCGATGGAAGTGTCGAAACCATAGCCCTTCAGCTCCAGACCCGGGAGCAGCAACGCCCGGGCCTGGTCCTTGAGGCCATGGCCGATCTTGGCAATCGATTCGTCGCCCAGGAGCCGTACCAGGTCCGCCGGCCAATCGGGGGCCTCCCCACCGCCAAACAGCCCTCCCGAAAGCGGCCTTGGCGGCACGGGGACAAAGCACGCCGAAGTCTCGGAAGCGGCCAGAGCGAGCCCCGTCGGGCCGTCCGGGCCGAGAGCGATCGCGATGCCCACTTCACCCGCCTGCCGCGCTAGACCGCAGACCTCTCCCACCTCCTCCGCGCTCCGGGCCAGGACAAACGTGGTGTCCTGCGCGACTTCCGGCGGCAACCGGTCCAGCAGGCTGGCGAACTCCAGCGAGGACAAGAGGCCCCGGAGCCGAGAGCTGTCCAGGCCCTCCCAGCGTCTGGCCAGCAGGCCCGCATCGACCGGTGCGAACCTATCGATTGCGGCGAGCTGCTTGCTCAGGCGGATGTCGTCCACATGGGCCGCCAGACGCTCGCGGAGCTTGGCATTGTCCACCCGCTCCAGCGATTGCAGCAGCTCCTCGACGGTACCGAACCGGTTCACCAGGTCCGCCGCCGTCTTGGGCCCCACCTTCGGCACGCCCGGGATATTGTCGGACTTGTCGCCCTCGAGAGCCTTCATCTCCACGAACGCCGAGGGCGGCACCCCAAACTCCTCCTCCACCGCCGCGGCGTCGTAGCGCTTGATGTCCGTCACGCCCCGCAGATTGCGCAGGACGAGAGTGCTTTCGTCCACGAGCTGCAAAAGGTCGCGGTCGCCACTGACCACCAGTGTTCGGTCGCCGTTCTCTCCCGACACGCGGCAAAGCGTGCCGATGATGTCATCGGCCTCGTAACCAGGGGTCTCCACCAGCACAAACCCCATGGCCTCGGCCAGCTCACGAATCACGTCGAGCTGGGCGACGAGGTCCTCGTCCATGGGCGGACGATTGGCCTTGTACTGGTCGTACATGTCGTGGCGGAAGGTGGGGCCGGGGGAATCCAGGGCGAGGATGGCCACGTCCGGGCGCTCCGTCTGCAAGAGCAGCAAGAGCATCTGGACGAAGCCGTAAGCCGCGTTCGTGGGCTGCCCCGAACTCGTGGTGAGCGGGCGGACGGCATTGAAAGCCCGGTGAATCAGGCTGTGACCATCGACGAGCAGAATTGTGGAGGCCACTTTCTCGTTCCCATGCGTCCGCGCGGGTGGCATAGAGCGGCTGGGCCACGCGAACGCCGTTCGGATGATGAACTCGGTCGGGAGTGTAGGCTTGTCAGAGACAATCGGCAAGCGATCTCTGTGTCTGTCGTATCCGGGGGACCCCGCAGGGTCCCGACAGCAGGCGGGCTGCCCTTGCGAGCGGCCCGCGGGGCAGCTATGGCTCTGTGCGTTGGCGTGGATGCTGGTGTCGGAATAGGCTGTGGGGGAGAGTGTGACAGGTGATGCGGTGGTGCGCGCTGCCCCGCGGTACCGCTTCACCTCATCATCTGCACATCCCGTGCCAGAGCCCCTCAGGCTTCCACAATTTCATCCACATGAATACTAACGCTTCGCTCTGGATAGCATCTCAAAAGGGCCAATATGGATGTCCGCGCTCCGATGCGGGACAGAGACCCTCCGTCCGGTACTGCCGACGGCAAAACTGACCACCGAAAGCCATGGTGACGCCGCTGTCCCCCCGGACCCGGCGGAGACGCCCTGAAACCGGGATGCTCACCCATCGGGGCAAAGTGGGTTCGTCGCCCGCTGCGCCGCGACCTTCACCCGAAAAGCACGAGCCCCGCTCCCCACTGGGCCACCGACGCCACCCGGCCGGATGGCGTGCGGCCACCCCCCATGCCTGCCTCGAAGTCCGGCCGAGAAGTCTAGATTCGCATGGGAGTGCCATTCCCGGGGAAGACGGGGTTCTCGGCCGTACCTCTAGTTCGCCGCCGTCGCCTGGTTCCCCTGCAGGATCATCCACAGTCCGGGGCCCAGCCCGTAGGTGGTCGGCAGAAGATCGGTCACCCGCTGAGAGGGCAGACGCGGGTGGAGGCTGCTCATCTCTCCCAGCCAGCCGTAGAGACCCCGGGGCCTGCCGAACTCCTGCACAGTCGGCTCGCCCACGATCCCGCCCTTCTTGCCCGCCAGCTTGACGGCATCGTGGAAGCTCCCCAACTCGTCCACGAGCCCCACCTTCTTGGCCTGACTGCCGGTGTAGACACGCCCGTCGGCCAGCTTCCGCAGCTTGTCCTTGTTCATCTTCCGGGCCTTGGCGACATCGTCCACGAATTGCCCGTAGACCTCGTTGACCATCTCCTGCATGATCTGCCGCTCGTCCTGACGCATGGCGCGGAAGGGGCTCATGATGTCCTTGTACTTGCCGGAGGTGATCGTCTCCCCCTTGACGCCGTACTTCTCCGCCAGGCCGGACCAGTTGATGCTCTCCATGATGACTCCGATGGAGCCCGTCATGGTGGCGGGCAGCGACATGATCGTGGTGGCCGCCGAGGCCACGTAGTACCCCCCGGAGGCACAGACATCGCCCATGGAGACCACCACGGGCTTCCTGGCCTCATCACGGAGCTTGAGCACCTCCTGGTAGATGGCCTGAGAAGCCGCGGCGCTGCCGCCGGGGCTGTTGATCTGCAACACGACCGCCTTGATCGACGAGTCCTCGGCGGCCTCGCGGATCTGCTCGATCACGGCGCTTGAACCCGAGGGCGTGGTGCCAAACAGGGTGGGCTCGCCACCGGTCTGGATCACCCCGCTGAGGTTGATGACGCCCACCTTCTCCCCGCGACCGCTAAGCCCGCCACCGGAACCGCCGCCGAGCATGCCCACCACCAGCGAGGCCCCCAGGCCCCCGACGATCAGCAGGCCCAGGAACACCAAGATGGCGATGACACACCCGCTCATGCCGCGGCGGGGCGGAGCCGGGGGCACGGGCTGGTACGCCCAGGGCGAGGAGGGCGTCTGGCCGCCGCCGTGGGAGGGCGCGCGATAGGTGTACTGCGGCTCCCCGGCCCCCGGCTGCTGCCCCTGGGCGCCGGAGGGCGCCGTGGGCGTGGCCGAGGGGGTCGCAGAAGGCGTCGCCGCGGGAGGCGCCGGCACCTCGGGCACCGGGGGCTGCTGGGGTGC
>CAYRFY010000320.1:0-2828 GCA_964423635.1 uncultured Armatimonadia bacterium
TACCCTTCTCTTTCCTTGTACGCTTCGAAGGCCTGCATGGATAGCAGCCACATCAGAAAGCCTCCCACCAGCAGCGCCAGGCCCGACTGAGCCCAGACGATGAGCTGCAGGTCCGGTGCGGTGGGGGTCGTTGATGACGAAGTGCCGAAAACGATCTCGTGTCCCAGTTCCTCGAACAGGATGCCCGCGAGGCCTACCACGGGGTGGAGAACCATGGGCGCCCAGGGCGTCGCCGCGGCCAGGACGGGCAAGAGATGGTTTGTGAGCCACAGCAGGGCGGCGCCCAGGAGTGCGAGGCCCAGCAGGCCGGCGAGAAGCGTTCGCAGGCCGGATGCCACGCCACGACGGGCCAGGAAGCCCTCCGCGGCCCGGAACAGCGAGAGCGATATCCAGGCTGCAAGAACGCCCGCGAGGGCAACAAATACCAGGGCACCGTCGGTGCCAAGCGTGTTCACCGCTCCCGGCGAGGCCGATTCCACCGCGGCGATGACCGCCATGTAGATCGCCGGCGCGCCGGCGAGGAGTACCGCGATGGCGAAGTAGGCCGAGGCGGTAGCACTCAGTGACCGCGGGCGCCAGGCGGAGAAGACCAGTCCGAGGGTGGAGATCCACAGTCCGGTGGCCAGCAGGTAGGTGTAGGAGAAGAAGACCAGACGCGGCTCCAGGCCGCCCAGGAGCATGCACCACATGGCGATGGGCACCGTGGCCATGAGCAGGACCACGGTAAAGGCCATCAGGACCACGAGCTTGCCGGTGACGATGTCCCGCGGGGTCAGCAGCGTAGCCCGCAGCATCTCGATGGTGCGCTTCTCCCGCTCCATCGTGATGGCGGCCGCCGCCTGCACCGGCAGCAGGATCACCAGCAGGGCCATCTGGGTGAAGGTGAGCACCGAGAAGGCGATGAGGCCCAGCGGGGTGGTCTGGTAGCCGGGCCCGCCGGAGTAGTGCTCGCCCACGGTGTAGATGGTCAGGGTGATGATGACGGCCGTCGCCGCCAGGATCGAGTAGCCCAGCATGGTGGCGAAGGGCCGCCAGCCCCGCATGCGTGACCTAAGTTCGTGCATGGCCACGCTGGGATTGAACCGCAGCGCTCTGAACATGAAGGCTTCGAAGACTGCACTGGTCACAGGGATCCCCCGTGGTGGGTTGTGGTCGTTGTCGTTCGTCGCCGCCCCTTATACCGCTTGTTGTAGGTCCGACCGGAAGACCGGGCCTACCGTCAAGATGCTGTCCTGAGCGTCCATCTCGCCGCGCGAGATTGCCAAGGATTTCGCTATGTCGCAGGAGGTCCCTCGATCTGCTCGCTCCGGGAGCGGACGCTTTCGGAGGCTACCGTCCTCAAGGCCCTACACCCCTCTTTTGATACTCCATGCCAGGAGGCGCGCCGCCAGCTCGTGGTTGAGCAGCCCGGCCGCCGTCGTGAGGCACATGGCCACGCCCCATATCGTCCAGCAGGAGGGGCCGCTCCCCGGCGGCGACACGCCCGCTCCAAAGGCCTCGGACAGGCGCAACGCAGAACCCTCGTCCAGAGCGTTCCCCAGTGCGACCCACGGGCAACAGAGCACCAGCCACCGGGGCTCCGAGCCGGCACAGGCGATGAAGTGGCGCGTGGCGGCGATCAGGACAACTCCGGCCAGGACCGCCGCGGCGGCGATCGAGAGCCGCCTCGCCATCGGCTCCGGCATCCCACGCCACAGCAGGACCGTGCGCACGATGCCGAAGGACAGCGCCGCCACTAAGGCCGCGACGACCATTGCCAGCAAGATGTTCCCCGCCGCCGGCTCCAGCGCTGCGCGCAGAGGGCCCCGGGGCAGCAGCGCGAAGTAGAACGCCGCCGCTTCGCCCATCAGGGGCGGCATGGTCAGCATGACCGCCCCCACCATGTACGTGCACGAGATGGCCGGTACGGTGGCGGGGCAGACTGCCGAGAACAAAAGCCCCAGGCCGGTGGCCCAGAAGACCATGGCCAGCACCAGCGTGTGGCTCCAGAGCAGGGCCCGTCCATCCGCGCCTCCCAGCAAGAGGCACGCCCCCGTGACAGGTACGGCGATGAGCACACAGAGCCCGGCGAGCGCCGTCAATGAGACCAGTTTGGCGGTCACGATCTGCCGGGGTGACAGGAGGCTCGCGGTGAGCGCGTCAAACCGGCGTTTCTCCCGCTCCATCGTGATGGCCGCCGCGGCGTGGATCGGCAGCAGCAGTAGAAGCAGTGTCGCTTCCGTGATGACCAAGGACCTGAACGGCAGACTACCCAACTGGTTGGCCTCGCCGGACCCGCCGCAGCGCGTGACACTCCAGTGCATACGCCACAGGCCGAACACCATGGCCAGCAGGAGTGACGTCGCCCAGGCCAGGAGCATCCCACGCCCGCGGCGCCCTCTTATTCGCGCCCGGAACTCGTGGGCCGCAACCCCGAGGTTGAGGCCCACGTGGCGAAGCAGGAGGCGCTCGATGGCGTCGCCGGTCATGGTGTCGGAACACGCCTCCCATGTGCTATCGGCCATTCTCGCCCGCCGTCGACGGCCCTTGATCGGTTCCCGTAGCGGCCCCGCACGGCCCCGGCGCTCACCCGCATCTCCCGCACTATTGGGGCCCTATTGCATCGCCTCGCGATGCCGGGCCAGGACCCTGGTTGCCAGCAGCCAGTTGATGCAGCCCCAAAACAGCGTCGATCCCGTTGCCACCGCCCACAGGAGCCAGCGCAGGTCGACGCCGTTCCCGGGGCCAATGGCGCCGGTCCAGGTCCCCCAACTGCTCCCCAGGATCTCCTCCGTGAAGTCCGTGGAAAGCAGCGCCGCGATGCCCAGTACCGGGTTGCCCGTCGCCAG
>CAYRFY010000320.1:2838-8990 GCA_964423635.1 uncultured Armatimonadia bacterium
CCGCGGTGAAGGCGTACGAGACCAGCGCCAACCAAAACAGCGTGAACGTCCCGATCGAGCCGACCACCGCCGCCATGCGCCTGCGCGCCTGCGCCCAGCCCAGGTCGCCCAGCGCCGCATACAGGAACCGGAACAGCTTCAGCGTCCCCCAGGTGACTCCGGCGCCCACCGCGATCAGGGCGCCCAGAACCGCGTTCAACACCGTGTCGGAGGCCGCGCCGTAGTAGATCATCCCCATGCCGTTGGCCAGCAGGTGGAAGCCGGGCGGCCCCAGGATGATGATGAGCATCGCGCCCAGCGTCCAGCCGATGGCATCCGTGCAGCGGGGCCGCCAGGCCGAGAACACCAGACCCAGTGTGGCCAGCCAGAATGCCGCCGCCGGCAGGTAGGTATGGCTCCAGAAAACCACCACCCTGCTGACTCCCCCCAGCGTCAGGCACCACGTGGCCACCGGAATGGCGATCAGCACCAGCAGCAGCGCCATGGCCATGGAAGACACCAGCTTGCCGGTCACCACATCCCGGGCCGTCAGCAGCGTGGCGCGCAGCATCTCGATGGTCTGCTTCTCCCGCTCGCCGGCGATGGCCGCGGCCGCCTGGATCGGGACCAGCAGCAGCAGAACCCCCATCTCGGTGGCGATCAGGATCGTGAACGCCAGCGCTCCCGCGTCGCGCTCCTGTGACCCCATTCCCCCGTGATAAGCCGAGCGCCCCGGACTGTTGATCGCGTAGATCACCAACCCCGTGAGCACCGCCAGAGTGCACAGCACCGTCCAGGCCAGAACCGAGGCGAAGGGGCGCCAGCCCCGCATCTGGCGGCGCAACTCCTGCGTCGCCACCGCCGGATTGCAGTGCAACAGCCGGCTCATCAGCCGCTCGCCGCTCGCGGCGCTCATGAGACGACACCCCGCGTCAGCCGCATGTACATCGATTCGAGGTTCGTCTCTTGCTCGGTGAACGACTGCACCCGGAAACCCCCGGTCACCAGGGCCGACAGCACCTCATGCTGCGCGTCCGGCTCACCCACATAAGTTGCTTCCAGGTGGCCGTCGCGGGGCTCGACGCCCGCTATCCCCGGCAGGTTGGCCGTGAAGGCGCAGGCCTCCTCGAGGCTATCCTTGACGCGGATCACCAGCCGCAGCCCGCCCTCCAGTCGATTGGAGATCTCCGCCACGGCCCCAGCCATCACCAGCTTGCCCTGCTCGATGATGGCCACCTTGTTGCACAGCTCCGACATCTCGGTGAGGATGTGCGAGGAGATCAGGATCGTCTTGTCCATCTTGCACAGCTCCAGCAGCAGCTCACGGATCTCGATTCTGGCCCTTGGGTCCAGGCCCGAGGCCGGCTCGTCCAGCAGTAGAACATCCGGATCGTGCACGAGGGTCTTGGCCAGACACAGGCGCTGCTTCATCCCGCGAGACAGGGCATCAACGTAGGCATCCTTCTTCCCCGTGAGGTCGGTGAGCTCCAGGACATCATCGATCAGGCCGGGACGGTCCGAGGCCGGGACGCGGTAGGCGGCGCCGAAGAAGTCCAGGTACTCCCAGACCCGCATGTCGTCGTACAGGCCGAAGAAGTCCGGCATGTAGCCCACCTTGGCCCGCACGCTCTCGGGGTCCTGCCGGATGTCGTACCCGCTGACGGTGGCCGTGCCCCCGTCGGGAGTGAGCAGCGTCGCCAGCATGCGGATGGTGGTGGTCTTGCCCGCACCATTGGGGCCGATGAATCCGAAGGCGTCGCCGCGGGCGATGTGAAACGAGAGGCCGTCCACCGCCGTGAGCTTCGCGTACCGCTTGGTCAGGCCCTTGATGTGCACCATGACTGCTGCCCTCGCTGATCGAGTTGGCTCCCGCCGGGGCGCTGCGTCATCGTCGGCCTCGTCACCCGTCCTGCCTCGCGGGTGTCCCCGCGCTCCGGCGCTGCCTGCCGCATGCCCGCCGCTCATTCCGCCAGCGCCGCCTCCACCACCGGTAGCGGCGCCACCTGTGTGTCGTACCCGCCGGAGAACACCTGCTTGAGCACCAGCCGCCCTTCGGCGTCGATGTACTGCTCCGGGTTGGCCAGGTGCAAAGGCGAGAGCTTCTCCTGCTCCTCCCATTTGCCTGTGGCCACGTTGTAGAGAGTGCAACGCGTCCCCGGTGTGCTGGTGGACTGGCCGGGAACGGCAACCTCTCCCGCTGTGCCGGGAGCCCATCTTACGGAGCCTCCCGAGACCCCGGTCACGACGATGCTCAGCTTGTCCACCCGGTGCGTGGCGGGCGTCAGCGGCAGGGTGTACTCCCAGACGGCCGTCCCGGTCCGCCCGGGGGGCACTCCCATTCCCGGCATGCCTCTCATTCCCGGGGGGCCTCCCACGCCGAAAGGCGCGCCGCCGGAATAGTCGGCCCCAACTCCCACCGGCAGCAGACGCACGGAGATCGCACTCTGCGGCACCCTGGTCGTCTTCCGGGTCGTGAGCCGGACCGGGAGACGCACCAGCACGATGCTCACGTCCTCGGCCCTGTTGGGCCTCCGATCCAGGGACCCCACGTCGATGGCGGGGTCGGTGAAGGCCAGCAGCCAGACAGCAGTCGTCGTGGGGTGCGGGTTCGGGATAGGGCCATAGTACGCGCGGCGGTCGAAGAACAGCGAGTGAACCGCCATCGCGTCCAGATGCAGGTCGCCGGACTGGCTCCCGTGCGGTGGCTCGCCGCCGATGGGATAGCCGGTCACGGTGCCGGGCTTTCCCGGGATCAGCGTGAGCGCCCCGGTGGAGCCCGGGGCGATGTTGGCCTGCGGCCCCGCGGAGCCCGCGTTCACCAGGCGCGCGTCCTTGAGGGCGAAGGGAGCACCGTTGCGGATCGTCGCCGTGTAACCCGCGCCATCGTACTGCGCCACGCCCGAGATGCCCTTCCCCAGGTCCAGGGCAAAGCGAGTAGTGACGGCCTGCGAGGTCCACATGTCCATGGAGATATCTGAGACGTGAACGGTGTCCTCGTAGCGGAAGCTCGGGGGGCGCCGGCCCCATGAATCCATGGAACCGGCGGGCTCGGCCGAGGCGGCAAAGTGGGGCAAAGTCATGGCGTACCGCGCCCGCGTGGGGGAGAAGATGCCCACGAAGCCGTGGCCCGGTGCCAGCGTGTCCCCCGCGCTGGCCTCCACCACCGATACCCGGTTGACGATGAGCTGGCCTCCGCGCACGGCATAGCCGATGAAATACGCCGCCAGCGTGAAGGCGATGACGATCAAAGGAGAGGTGAGCCACGCCAGCTCCATGCGGTCGATGCGCCGCAGTGCGAAGTAGTTCACCGGCACCAGGACGACGATGTATGCCAGGAGAAACAGGGCCACCAGCCACAGCGAAGGCAGTCGCGCCTGGGGGGCGTACTTGGCCACCTCCGGGAGGTTCCACCGGCCACCGTAGTAGTCACTATCGGTCGCGGCCGCATCTGCCACCAGTGAAGAATCGCCGCCCTCCGGCTGCGCCAGAGCACGCCACAGGTCGGCCTGTCCGTCCCAATGCTTGATCGACGCGGACCGATAGTCAAAGGTCGCCATCACCACCCGCCCCGCGTCGGCCCGCCCCCTCAGCACCAGCGGGGCGGCTGAATCGCCGCAGAGCACCCGTGCTTCGGGGCGCAGGGCGCCGCTGCAAAGCAGGGCCGGCGCCTTCTCAATCGGGATGTTCAGCCACGTTCCCAGACGGAGCATGTCCGGAACCGTCGTGGTCCCGGATATCATCATCGGAAGAAGCGGAGCCAGCGGACCGTCGGCGAGCGTGGTGCCCGCCGACCCGCCGGGCACTAGCAGTGTGCCGCCGAGGCGTACCCACTCCGTCAGAGCCCTCAGGCCGTCCGGGCTCGCAGCGGCATACCGGGCATCGCCCAGCACCACCGCATCCGCGCAGTCCCAGCCCAACCAGCGGTCCGGCAATTGATCCCATCCCACGTGCGAGACCTGGAACTCGCCGGTGTCGCCGGCCCCCACCGACCCCTGAGACGCATCGAGGAGGTGCGGTAGCGCCCGCTCGCCGCGCAGGAAGTTCAGGAACCCCTGGTCCCCTCCGATGACCACCACCAGCGTGTCCCGGGCGCCGACGCGGGTGCCCTCCTCGATCTCCTTCTTCTCCCATCCCCAGCCCGTGTTCAACAGCGCCACGCGCATCGGCGCGCTGGGCACGCACACACAATAGCGCTTGCGCGAGTGCTGTGGGATATCGACCCTGGTGCTGTAGCTTGTGGAAGGGCCGCCCTGCGGCGAAGCGGAGAGGACAATGCGCAGCTCACCGGTGCGGGAGGGGCCGGTGTTTTCTATGTCCACGAAGATCGGGACCCAGCGGCTCTCCTTCCAGGTCTTCTCGAACCCCGCCGACGCCTGCCAGGTGACTCCCGCGGCGTAGGTGGTCGCCGAACAGAGGCCTATGGCCGCGATGCATAGAAGCGCCCTTGGGTATCGACGAACCACGCGATCGCCTCCCGCATTGGTCGGTGGAGGGATGCCCCGTGCCTCGGAGCCGTCGCCTATCACCGGTACAGCGAAGATCAAGGTCCTTTCAGTATACGTGCCACGTTCGGCCTGCGTTGTTGCTAGGAATGTTTCCCTGCCCGTTTTGTTCCAACTCTGCGGCTCCGCGGCCCCGCAGATCCGGGGCATCACGCCACCGGTGCAGGCCCATGGGCTATGTAGCTTTGCCGGGTGCCCAAGTCAAAGAGGCCCCCCGGACCGGGGGGCCTCATCAGGGCACCTGCTCGTGGGACCGAGGCGCTCCTTGCCACCGCCGGCTGGTTCTACATCTCGAACCGCGCCAGGAAGATGTCGGCAGGAGTGGGCTGCCCCTTGGGCAGCGGCATCCACTCGTGCTGCGAGTAGTAGCTCATCACCACCTCGCCCTCGGGGCCGTATGCCAGACCGCAGTAGGAGCAATCACCCGCGCTGGGAACGGTGAGCACATGGCGCGCCCCGCCCTCCGTCAACTCCCAGACCGAGGTGTGCGCGCCGGAATCGGGCTTCGCCGTGCCCTCGGGCAGATCGCACACTTGCGATCGTCCGGCGCAGATCCACCCGCCCTCCACCGGCAGCACCACCGGCGCATGGATCATCACCCCCAGGTCCGTCCATTCCCACTGCCTGTACGGGGCCTCACTTTGCCCCAGCCACGAGTGGTTACCAGGCTCCAGCGTCCGGATGACGCAGTTGAGCCGCCCTTCATCGGGTTCGTACAGCACCGGCTCGCCACACCCGCCACCCTCGCGCATCAGGCCCACCAGGCGCCAGTTTAGCAGGTCCTCACCGGCCAGCAGGTGCACGGTGCGCATGTCCCGGTCATCGCGCCGGGCGAAATGGTAGGCCGCACACAGGAAGCCTTCATCCACCGTGAGGATACGCCACAGCCAGTAGTTCACCCCGTACACCTGACGGGGGGAGGACCAGCTCGCACCATCGCGGCTGGTTACCACGTGTGAGATCAGGTCGTACTCGGCATTGGGCAGGCTGCGGGATGCCCACCGCGGATACCAGGTGCCGAACACGATGCCCAGTCGATCCCCGGCATCCACGAACTTGGGGTCTCTGTCATCGCCGTCCGTGCTGATATGCCCGCACTCCTCCCAGTCCAGGAGGTCCTCAGAGCGGAACACCAGGATGTCTCCACAGGGCGGGAGGCCGTGGTGCTCCGACGACCGGAAGGTCACATAGTATTCGCCCTGCCACTCGATCAGGTCGGTGAAGGCATTGTGCCGGCCGTCGTAGTAGAGCCTGTCAACGCTGAGTAGCTTGGCCATGTGAACACCTCGGGGTGAGTCTGCGAGTCGCGAGTCTGCGAGTCTGCGACGAGGGTGACGAGCCGTTCGCCGTCCTTTTTGCTCACTCCCCGCCTGCGGGGAGGGCCGGGGCGGGGTCCCGGCCGTTGCGGACCGCCAACTCTACGGCGCCCCCCTCAATCCCCCCGCAGGCGGGGGGAGGCACGGCCTTCACCACTGCACAAGAGGCCGGGGGTGAGGACGCTCCCGTCCTGCGGGACCATTGCCGTCGCCGTTCACCCCTCGCCCGCGGTGTTTGCGGGCGTAAGGGAGAGGGGGGCAAAGGGGTGAGGCGGCCGCTCGCCGTTGGTGCCGTCCCAGCGGCCAACGGCGGCGCGGTACAGGCCCGCGCCCTACAAAACGGCAGGTGCCACGG
>CAYRFY010000321.1:0-4686 GCA_964423635.1 uncultured Armatimonadia bacterium
TACAGAGCGGCGGTGCCCAGCCGTTGGCCGTCTGCCGTAGCCCTCTCCAGAGCAGTCGTATCGCGAAGGAGAGGGAAAGCGGGTCCCGCCCCGCGGGACCCGCAGGGAGCGGCGCCGTCAACGCCGTTGGCCGTCCGGTCCGGAGGGCCGTTGGTGCCGCGCAGCGGCGTCGCCTGGCGACGGGCTTCAGCCCGTCGGGCCGTCCGCCCGTGGACCGATAGCGGGCCCATTGCGCCCCTAGCGGGCCCATTGCGCCCCTAGCGGCCAACACCAACGGCTGGCGGGCCTGGAGACCCGCCGGCACGGTGGCTCTCATCACTGTGTGCCCACGGCCTGGTGGGTACTCGGCGAACGGCGCCGTTCGCCGTTCCCCCCTCTCCCGGCCGTGTGCGGGGGCCCGGGGGTGAGGACGCCGTTCGCCGCACCCCTACTCCTCCGCGTCGAAGAGACTCCTCTGCCCGGCATGCGCCTTCTGTACCCGCTGCATCCTCGCCACATGATCCAGCAGTTCCAGACGGATGGTGTCCACATCACCGGGGCCCGCCACCGCTCGCGCCCCCTCCTGCAGCAGCACCTGCGGGCCTCGGGACTGGTCGGTGGGAAGTTTCCACTTCACCGCATACCGCAGCCGGCCCTGCTCATTGGCCCTGCTCGCCGTCTCCATAGCGCCGCCTTGCTCCCGGGATTCCACCACAAGGACGGCTCTTCCCAGGGCGGCCTGCAGCCTGTTGCGCGCCATGAGGCGCCCGACGGTGGGCTGCGCGCGGGGTTCTTGCTCGGAGATCACGGCACCGGACGAGAAGATCTTTCGCGCCAGGTCGAGGTTCTCGTGAGGGTACAAGACCCGGATCCCTGAGCCGAGGACGGCGATGGTCCGGCCCCCGGCGTCGAGGGCGCCGGTGTGGGCGGCCGTGTCGCAGCCCCGGGCCATACCGCTGACTACAGTTGTCCCCGCCCGAGCGAAGGCGGCGCCCAGTTGTCGTGCCATCTCCCGCCCCTCCGGTGTGGGCGAGCGGGTGCCGACGATGGCGATCGCCGGATCGTCCTCAGGCAGGATCCGGCCGCCGACGCAGAGCACCGGCGGGCGACTGCGTAGGTCTCGCAGCAGCGCCGGGTACTCCGGCTCCCAGTGGAAGACCACGGAGATGTTGCCGTTGCGCAGGTCCTCGATCTCGGTCTCGTACTGCCCCAATCGGTCGCCCAGCGTGGGGATGACGGCCACCTGCTCCGCGGTCAGGCGCAGGGCCGGGTCCTCGAGCTCGCGTACCGAGGCCTCGAGGGCCGCCGCCACGGATCCGAAGTGCCTCACGAGTCGCTCGAAGGTGGCCGGCCCCAGGGCGGGACCCCAGTACAGCGCCGCAGTCCGAATCCCTTCGGTATCGACCTTGCGCACACCATCGCCCCCGATGCAGCCAGCGATTGGGTCTCCTGCTGAGTTGCTCTCTGCGCAGTCACTGGACGGCAATAGTCTGGTACCTCCCTGGGCTGCTACAATGGAACAAACGCGCTCCCGGGCCTATGGCAACCCCCGCGCTCCCTGGGACCGGGCGGCCGGCCACGCTCCCTCGGCGGCCGGGTCGTGGAACCCGCGCGGCACAACCCATAGCGCCCCTGCGCCGCACTCTACTCCTGCACCGTGAAGTCGATCTCGCGGTCCGGTCTGCCGTCCACGCTCAGCCGTATCTGCCACTTGCCGGGGCCGTAGACCCCGTCCCCCGCCGCACGGAACGCCGCCACGAACTTCCCACTCCCCGACACCTCCGTGGTGGACTTGGTCTTTGTCACGCCCTCCCGCAGCAGCGAGAGGGTGATCTGCGCCCGGGTGCGCCCGGGTGTACGATAGCCGACGATGACACTAATGCTCGAGGTGCCCGCCCCAAACACGGTGCCCGGATTCACCGGGCGCTGGGCGCCGTCCAGACCCTCGCAAAGGATGACGTCCCTGATGACGCCGTTGGCGCGCGCCACCTCCTCCTCCGGCGTCTCACGGGTCTTGCCATTGTCGCCCGCGACCAGGCAGGTGCTCAGGAAGACGTCGCGCATCTGGCTCAGGTCAAAGCTCTCCGTTACGGGGCCGGCGGCACCGACCGTCACCATCTCTCCGGACACCAAGCGAACGCCCCCCACCGCGATCTCACGGGTGAGACACCAGGCGCGCGTCCGGGACTCGTCCACCTCCACCAGCGCCAGTCCGGAGGCCACCAGGGCCTCGCCGCGGGCGCCGATGGTCACGGCGCCGCTGTGCACCGAGACCCTCAGCGCGCCGCGCACGAGCTCCACGGCATCGACTGCCGTCCGGGCGAGGCGGGCCTCCGGACCCAGGGCCATCACCGCCACCGGAGCGCCGTCACTTCCCTCCAGGCGGAAGGCCTGAGGGGCTGAGTGGGTCTCTGCGGCCTGCCCCTGAGCTAGAGGGCGCACCTCGGCCGGCGGCGGGCGCAATGAGATGTCGGCGTCCTGCACGCTGTAGAACCAGGCGAGACAGTCGGCGCCATCGGGCTGCCAGCCGATGAGCACCGGCGCCCGCGGGCTTTGCGGCAGCCCCAAATACCCCCGGGCCTCCTCGGGCGACAGGCTCGCCACGATCAGACCCGCCCCCTCGGCCGGCCACCTCGCCGGTGGGGCAACCTGGGTGAATGGGTACGGAACGCCCGGAGCCGTGCCGGGTGGGTAGAGCCCCCGGCCGTCCCGGGCAAAGAGCCCCATCTCCTGTGGCTCCGGTTGGGCGGCCTCATCCGCCGGCAGCCGTAGTCTCTCGCTCCGCGCCGGCCGGCAGTCGATGATCCAGGTGATCTCATACTCCGCCGACGGAGCCCCGGCGGGGTGGGAAAACTCAGCCCGCACGTGGCCGCTGCGCATCCAGACCTGATGACCGGCGACCCGGGTGGTGAACACCCCCACCCTGTCCGCCAGCGGGCCGACACCCCCGCTGTGGCGTGTCGAGCCAAGAGGCACGCCGTCGCGCGTGACGACGATGCGGACGCGGTAGCCCCGAGACTTGCAGAAGCCCGGGTTCTTGGCCCCCTCCCCGGCGGTGGCGGCCATGCTCGCATCGGTCCAGGCTTCCACCGTCTCTCTGGGCAGCAGTGCATCCGCGCGGACGCGGGTGCCGTCGGCCCGGTCCGCGGTGCTCAGAGCCAAAGTCAGGTAGTCGTCGTACACCCACTGCGCCGCCGCCGCCGCGCCCACGGACAGCAGGAGGAGCAGGACCAAGCCGGGCACCACAAGACGACCCCGCAGGCCGGTCCGACACGGCCGCCCCGCGTGGCCCTCGCCGATGACGTAGCACATGGTACCCATTATTCTACTCCCGCGGGCCTGCACCTTTCACCCTCGCCGCGCCGGGCGAGCTCCTCGCCGCCCCCGACCTCCGCCTCCGCACGGGGCTTGTGCCCCGTCCGCTCCCAGACCGCCATTTTGGCCGGCGGGCAGGCCCAAGCCCCGCCCCACCGACTCATCAAGGCCGCACCCACTCCCGCGCTGCAGGTTGACGGCCCACGGTGGCGGGACTATCATCGGTGGCGGCCGGACGGCGGCCGAGTCGGCATTCCCAGCAGTTTCCCATCGGGGGTCGTGCACCAACATGTTGATCGATTCTATCCTCCAGGCCATCGGTAACACGCCCATGTTGCGGTTGGCACACTTCACCGACCTACCGGTATTCGGTAAGGCCGAGTTCCTCAATCCGGGCGGCAGTATCAAGGACCGAGTGGCCCTGAACATGATCAATCAGGCCGAGGCTTCCGGGCGTCTCAAGCCCGGTGCCACCATCTGTGAGCCCACCTCAGGCAACACCGGAATCGGGATCACCCTCGTCGGCGTGCACAAAGGCTACAGGGTCGTGATCGTGATGCCGGAAAACATGAGTGAAGAGCGCAAGAAGCTCATCCGTGCCCTGGGCGGCGAGCTTGTGCTCACTCCGACAAAGGACAATATCCAGGGCGCCGTCAACAGGGCCAGAGAGATCGCCCGGGCCGACCCGGATGTGTTCATGCCCCAGCAATTCGAGAATCCCGACAACCCGGCCATCCATTACAGCCAGACGGCCGCGGAGATCTGGGAGCAGATGGAGGGCAAAATCGATGCCTTCGTGGCGGGAGTGGGCAGCGGCGGCACCTTCCAGGGAGTGGCCCAGTTCCTCAAGGAGAAAGACCCCAATATCATCTGCGCCGCCGTGGAGCCGGCCAACGTCTCCGCACTTCTGGGCCACGAGCCCGGCCTGCACCAGATCCAGGGCATCGGCGACGGCTTCATCCCCGCCGTCCTGGATGTCGCCCTGGTCGACGAGGTCTGGGAAGTCACTGATGACGACGCCATCGCCACGGCCAGGGAGCTGGCGCGAACCGAGGCCTGTCTGGTGGGCACCTCCGCCGGCGCCAATGCCTGGGCGGCGGTACGCCTGGCCAAAAGGCTGGGGCCCGGCAAGAACGTGGTCACTATCCTCCCCGACCGGGCGGAGAGATACTTCTCGACGGCTTTGATATAGGTGACAGGAAACAGGTGATAGGGGGCGGCAGGGGAGCGGCAGGGACCGGGAACATCGTCTCACGCAGCAGGAGGTTCTCATCCGTTCTCTGTGCCGTTTCTCTGCCTTTCTGTGTCGAGTCGTTCTCCGTGGAACTCCGTGCTCTCCGTGTCTCCGTGGTGAGACGTTGTCCGTCTCGCCGTGTGCCGTTCTCGCCGTGT
>CAYRFY010000321.1:4786-8971 GCA_964423635.1 uncultured Armatimonadia bacterium
TCTCGCCGTGTCTCCCGGCGCGTTGCCCCCCGTCTGCCGGGCATGCTATACTCGGCCATCCGCAGCAGTTGGAGGTGAGCACCCGCTGACCGATGGCGCGGCACGACAGGGCGTCCACAGCTGGCCGGGAGCACGGCGCGAGGTCGCGGTCCTGGTGGCCGGGCTATGCATGGTGCTCTTGTCCGTCATCCTCACCTGCACCGCTCTCGGGAGCCTGCGAGAGCTGGCGCCCACGGTGCGCCCGGCCACAGCCGCGGAGGCGCCCAACCCGGAGCACCTCGAGGGGACGGTTATCGCCGAGCCCGGCGCCAGCGTACCCCTGGCCGCAGGGCTGCAGACCCTTGCCGTCCGCCTTCTCCTGCTGGGTCTGCTGGCCGGCGCGGGTGCGGCGCTTTGCACCTGGGCGGTGCTGAGTAGACGACGGCGAACGACAGCGACGCGGTAGCGGGGAGGGCGATGGCCGTGGGGGAACCGGCCGAGATGGTCACTGTTGTGTGGCAGTGGCTGCACCCCATCGATGCCGCAGATAGGCTGTCCCTCATCTGTGCGGGTGCGTGGCTGCTACTCTCGCCCGTCGCGGCCCTGTGGCATGCGCGGAAGCACTCCGGTGCGCGGCCCTGGCTGCTCGGAGTCGAGAGCGTGGTGCTGGCTGCCGCAGGCTTCATGTGGGCCACGGGGATGGCGCTGTCGTTCAGGTACCTGGTCGGCCACCTGCTCTTGGTGGTGTGCGTCGGGCTCCCGCTACTTCTCCTGGTGGCATGGCGGGCCGGAGACCCAGACGGCCACATCGCCCGGACCCTGGTGTGGGGCGCGGGTCTTGGCGTCGTATGTGTCTGCATCGCCAACTGCTGGGCCTGGGCGGTCGTCGGTCGCCCGTGGGCGGTCCTGATGACGCTGTCGATGCTGGGCTGGACCGCCTACACAATCAGCGACCTTGAGCGCCTCCTCGCAGAACCTGAACCACCGCCCACCGGCGGACGTGCCACCGGAGGCGTCCCATGAGTGAGAAGGCCATCCGGTGCGTGGTGTCCGGCCGCGTGCAGGGCGTGGGGTTCCGCTACTTTGTCCAGCGCGCCGCCACGGGCCTGGGGCTCAAAGGCTGGGTGAGGAACCTGGACGGCGGAGATGTGGAGTTCGTCGTGCAGGGCGAGGCGGAAGCGGTGGACAAGTTCGTCGCCCAGGTGCGGTCCGGGCCGCAGCTTGCGTGGGTGAGAGACATAGTCCTGGACCCCCAGCGCATCGATCCGAACCTGCACACATTCGAGATCAAGCCTACGTCCTGGTAAGTGCCGGGACAGATCACGGAGACCGACAAGCCTGATGCCCATACCCGTTGGTGAGGACTGGTGGCGCCGGTTCTTTGAGAGTTCCGACTCGCTGGAACTCTCCTATTTCCCCGACCACCGCGAGACGGCTCGGGAGGTCGCGGGGCTGCGGAAGCTGCTGAGCCTGTCGCCCGACGACCTCATCGCCGACGTCTGCTGCGGCTACGGCCGGCACCTGATCCCCCTGGTGAGCCAGGGCTTCCGGGTCATCGGCCTGGACGCCTCGGAGATGATGATTGGCGATGGCCGCCGGCTCTTGCGCGAGGCCGGGCTCCGCGCCTCCCTCGTGCGCGGCGACGCGGCGAACCTGCCCTATGCCGACGGCACTTTCGATGTGGTGATGAACCTGTTCAACAGCTTCGGCTACTTCATCGATGAGGGCCAGAATATCCGGGTGCTCCGGGAGTTCTGCCGGGTGCTCAAGCCCGGTGGGCGCCTGTTTCTCGACACCCGCAATCGGGAGTTCCAGATCCTGTACGCCCCCTACTGCCAGCCTCTGACCACCGCCGACGGTCAGGACCTGGTGATGCGCTGCAAGTACCGGCGCGACAAGAAGCGGATGGAGAGCCGCTGGAGCCTGCCCCACGACCCGGAGGCCGTGGTCCACGAGGCCTCGATTCGGCTCTACGGGCTGGACGAGCTCAGAGAGCTTCTCGCCGCCGCCGGTTTCGAGGAATTGGGCGTCTACGGAACCTACCAGGGCGACCCCTTCGAGGGCTTCCGCAGACAGCTTCTCTACGTCGGGCGGAAGATCGGGTAGGGCAGAGCCGGAGGCCAACAAGCAGCGCCGTCCGGGATATCCGGACGGCGCCTGGGTGTCGGCATTCAATTGATGTGCGCCCTCAGGTCTCTACCCGCCGACCACGATGCGCCCCTGGCCGGTGTAGCTTACCGAGCCCTGAGCGGTGACGTAGTCGGTGACCACCGCGGCGAGGCCCTTATTCCCGCTACGCACCTTGGCCGCGTCGCCGAAGATGGTGAAATACCCGGCGCCACCGTCCGCGAGGCTCTCGGGCATGGCCACCTCATACTTCGCCGCGTCATTGAGCTCCTGGAAACCCACGCTCACGGACTTGACCTTGCGGCCCCTCGTCCCGCCGGGATCGTAGACCACGGTGAGACCGGAGACCTGCAGGAAGAACGTGCGCGGAGTGGGCGCGAAGGAGACGGACCTCTCGAGAGCCGCTCTGATCTGGGCGCCCGTCAACTGCAGCACCGCCCACTTCTCTTCGGGCGAGAACAAGAGCCCCGACACATCCGCCACCGTCACGTCTCCGGGCGCGATGCTCCCGCTGCGGAAAGAGACCGCGGGCGCCAGGGCCACGTTGGTCCCCGCCGCGTCGGCCAGCGCGTCCGTTGTCAGATCCCCGAAGGTGGTCTCCTCCGACTCCGCGCCCTCCGTTGTGAGGGCGGTCTTCGTCGTACCCGCGACGGCCGGGGCCACCAGAATGAGCACCGAGGCCACCAGCAGCACTTTCAGTCCTGTCAGGCTGTTCATCTTGCCTCACCACCTTGACCGGCGTACCACTGCAGGTATGCGCGGATGAAGGCGTCGATGTCTCCGTTCAAGACACCCTCGACGTCGGATGTCTCCACCGAGGTTCGGTGGTCCTTAACCATGGTGTATGGCTGCATGACGTAGCTGCGAATCTGGTTGGCGAAGGAGATGTCGCCCTTCTCACCGCGTAATCCCTGTAGTTCTTGACTCTGCTTTGCCCGTTCAAGTTCATTCAGTCGGGACTGCAGGATCTGCATGGCGGTGCGCCGATTGGCGTGTTGTGACCGCTCGTTTTGACATTGTACCACGATTCCCGTGGGTAAATGGGTGATTCTCACCGCCGAGTCGGTCTTGTTCACATGCTGCCCGCCTGCACCGCTGGAGCGATAGGTATCGACCCGGAGGTCCTCCTCCTTGATGGGGAGCTCCTGCTCCTCGGCCAGCTCGGGGATCACGTCCACCGAGGCGAAGCTGGTATGCCGTCGCTTGGAGGCATCGAAGGGCGACAGCCTCACCAGGCGATGCACACCCGCCTCGGCCCGGGCGTACCCGTAGGCGTAGGACCCCTCGATACGCAGCGTTGCATTTCGTATGCCGGCGCTGTCCCCATCGACGTGGGACACCACCTCGATCTTGAACCTGCGGAAGTTCTCGGCCCACATGGAATACATCCGCATGAGCATCTCTGCCCAGTCGCAGGCCTCGGTGCCGCCGGCTCCGGCGGTGATGGTGAGGATGGCGTTATTGGGGTCATACTCGCCGCCCAGAACCGAGGCCAACTCGATGTCCGCCAGGTCGCGGCGGGCCTTGGCCACCCCCTCGGCCAGCTCGGGCCCATAGGTCTCGTCGCCCTCGGCCGTAGCCAGCTCCGCCAGGGTGTCGAGGTCCTCCAGCTCGGAGCGCAGCCTTACCCACGGCTCCACGAACTGCTTGGCCACCGTGACTTTCTGCATGTGTTTCTGGGCCGTATCGTGGTCGTCCCAGAAACCGGGCTCGGCCGACTGCGACTCGAGCTGGTCTAGCTGCTCCTGGCGGTGAGCCAGGTCAAAGACGATCCCCCACTTCTGTGAGGGTCTTGGTCAGCGCACGTATCTCTTCGTGGAGTTCTTCCAGCATGAAGCCAGCCTCCGTGACTGCGGCGGGCATCCGGCCCCACCAACGGCCGTTGGGCCGTCCCGGTATCTCTACGTTTGTGGCTCTACAGGTCCGGCCGAAAAGCCCGGCCGGTCCGGTTTCTGTCATTCTGGAGCGTCGGCGTCGCAAGCTCGAGCTTGCGACGCTTGGGCGAAGAATCCCGTTGAATGCCGGGGGATTCTTCGAGCTGCTCCCTCCGGGAGCGGACGCTCTCAGAATGACACTCTT
>CAYRFY010000322.1:0-8970 GCA_964423635.1 uncultured Armatimonadia bacterium
CAGGGGATTCTTCGAGCTGCTCTTGCCGGGAGCGGACGCTCTCAGAATGACACTCCCACGCGAAGGTGGGGTATTCGGCCGGACCTCCACATGGTGCTCTCGGGCGGCCTAAGGGATCATGATCGGTCGGAACCCCAGGAACTCATAGCCCCTGGTGGCGTCCCGACCACCACGGGCCGCGCACCGGCAGTCATAGACCTGTTTGTACCATGAGCCGCCACGCACCACACGGTTCGGAGGGTCGGCGTCATCGGGGCCGACGGGATCCTCCTCGGGGGCCTCCTTGTAGTACTCTGACCCGAACCAGTCCTGACACCATTCGGCGGCGTTCCCGATCGTGTCATGGAGGCCGAAGGCATTGGGCTTGAAGGAGCCCACGGTTGCCGCGCCCACATGACCGTCCTGGGTCTCAAAGACCAGCCAGTCCCCCCACTTCGTGGCCGCCGAAGCGTCGGGCACGTTGGCGTACTGTCCCGCCTCGCTCTCCTCATCGCCCCAGAAGTACTTCCCCTCCGAGCCTGCGCGGCAGGCGTACTCCCACTGGGCTTCGCTGGGGAGGGAGACCTCGGCCCACAGACAGTAACCATCCGCCTCCTCCCAGGTGACCATTACCACAGGCTGCAGGTCGCCGTTGAGCTCCAGGCCCTCCTGGCTCTCGCTGTTGTGGGCGTCATCGTGCTTGCGGAACTGTGCGTTGGTGACCTCGTGCCTGTACATCCAGAAGCCCTCGGTTATCTTGACCGTGTGCACCGGCTTCTCATCGGTAAACCACGCCCGGTCGGCGTAGTCACCCACGGCCTTGCGGGCCTTGCGGAACTCGGCATCCTGCTCCTTGGCCCCGCTGCCCATGGTGAACTCGCCGGCCGGCACCAGCACCGAGCCGGTGGCTGATAAAACCCGCTTGCCGGCGGGCAACGGGGGTTCACAATGAACTTATCCGGATACGCCCGGCCGTCCTCACCCCACCCCAGGACGCTGGGGGTCATGCCCTCCTCATATGCGGGGCCATTCGCCCCCAGGTGCGACGGGATCTCCGCCGCGCAAGCACACCAACCCCCAATACCCAATGCACAAGCCGTACACAGCAACGCGTGTCGCAAGACCATCACCTCACAGTAATGCTGGTGGCGCTCGTCCCGCAGCAGGCAGATATCGTCGGGGTTTCCGCGGCAGACGGGACACAACGTGGCCTCGCAGCAATAATCGGGCCGCGGTATCGACGGGGCTTGAGGGAGTGGTTGTGGTGCGCAATTGAACATAGATTGATCGAGAGTGAAACCGCAGTTAACGCAGAGGCAGTAACATGCAACCATACCGGTGGGCCAGCGACAGGGAGGCCGGGGCGCACTTCCTCCGGGGCAAGTCGCGAACCTCATCCGGAAACGGCCGTCGCAAAGAAGCGTCGATACGCGGGAGCGAAATGGCACGCCATTTGCAGGTATGGGGCGTGGAGTGCCACTCACAGCAGACATCGCAGCCAGGCACCCCTCGAACACAACCCGATCGCCCGCGCGGCAACCTACGCAGCCCACGTCGCAACACCTCGACGGCCGCGAAGCCAAGCCGAACCGCCAGGGCGCACAAGACCACAGAGGGGGAGCGGCCAATGACCAAGGCGGAGCGAGAGCGACTGATCTCGGAGCACGTTCGTCTCGTCCACCACATCGTGGGTCGTATCGGTGCTCATCTGCCGGAGAACGTCGACAGAGAGGATCTGATCAGCGCCGGCATCCTGGGCCTGATCAAGGCCATCGACCGGTACGATGCCCAGCACGGCGCCAAGCTCGCCACCTATGCGAGCTCCGTTATCCGGGGAGAGGTAATGGAGTCGCTAAGGTCCAAGGACTGGGCCCCTCGGAGCGTGCGGCGCAAGGCCAGAGAGCTGGCCAAGGTCGCGGCGGCTCTGGAGTACCGCCTGGGGCGTCCTCCCGCCGGCGACGAGCTGGCCGATGCGATGGGTATGGACATTGACGACTACCACCGCCTGCTGGAAGAGACCAGTTCGGCGACTTTGCTTTCGCTGGAAGAGGCGCTCTCCGTCGGTGATGAGGATCGGGACAACGAGGCCGCCGATGTGGACCCCTGGGACGATTTCGGCGACCCCGCCCTGCAGATGGAGGAAGAGGATGTCAAGCGCGTCCTCATCGAGGCCGTCGACCGCCTCCCGGACCGGGAGAAGCAGGTGATCGGTCTGTACTACCAGGACGAGTTGACCCTCAAGGAAATCGGCGAAGTCCTGGGTGTCACCGAATCGCGCATCTGCCAGATTCACAGCCAGGCCATCTCGCGGCTGCGCGGCATCGCGGCCCGCGAGCTCTCGGTCGCAGTCCCCAAGTAGTCGCCGTTTTCCCCTCGCCATCCGTGCTCCCGGAGCCACCGCGGTTCGGGAGCTTGGTCGTGTTCTGGCCCCGAATGCATGCCCCCCTGCCCCGGGCAATGATCTTCCACTCTCTTTGCTGCGGGCACTATCTCCCCCCAAGTTTTGTTTGAGCCTGAAAAGAGCGTTGTGCTATAATACGCTGGCCTCTTCGGGGGCGTCATGTGACTGAAAGGAGTTGTCGCTTCTTGCGCGGACATGTGAGGTTGATTGGGGTGTGCACACTGCTCGCCGCCACGCTGAGTGGGCTCGCGGGTTGTGGGAAGCAGCCTATCGCCAAGGTAGGATCGCACACCATCACTCGGCAAGAGTTCCTGGACAAGTTGGAGAAGGATCAGGGGCGTGATGCCCTTATCGGTATGATCAACAGGCAGCTCATCGAGGACGCATTCAGCAAGTCAGGGCTGCAGTTGGCGCCCTCTGAAGTCCAGGAGAAGCTTGCGGAGATCAAGAAGGGCTACCCCTCCGAACAGGCCTTCGCTCAGGTCATGGCCAACCAGGGCATGGGCGAGGAGGATGTCATCGAGAGCCTGACTTTGGATCTGAAGGTCAAGGCCCTGCTCACCAAGGACATCAAGACGACCGAGGACGAGCTGAAGAAGTTCTTCGAGGAGTACAAGAGCCACTTCGATCAGCCGGAGCTCATCAGCTACTCTGAGATCCTCGTCTCCGACGAGGCGACGGCCAAGAAGGTCGCCGATCAGGCGGCAGACCCGAGCAAGGATTTCGCGGCGCTGGCCAAGCAAAACAGCCTCTCCCCTCAGACCCGCGAGAATGGCGGCCTGGTCCCTCAGCAGCCGCAGGAGGCAATCTACCCGCCGCAGGTCCGTGAGGTTTTGGCTTCGATGGAGGTTGGCAAGGTCAGCAAGCCCATTGAGGCCGAGGGCCGATGGTACATTGTGAAGCTCAATAGCAAGAAGGCCGCTCAGAAAGCGGACTTCAAGCGCGATCGCGCGAAGATCGAAGAGGGCTACAAGAGCCTGCGCGCCAAGTCCCTTCAGCAGTTGCTGACCGAGATTCGCGAGACGGCCGAAGTCAGCGTCATCGACCCCAAGTACCAGGATGTCGCCGACGTGTTCCAGAAGAAGCCCGAACTCCCCGAGTTCGGCGCCAAGGGCGCTGAAGGACCTAAGGACGACAAGGGCGCCGCCACGACCAAGGGCGCTCCGAAGGCGGAGAGTCCCAAGGCCAAGACCGAGGGCGCCAAGTAGCCGCACCTCGCGCAGGACCCACACCCGATACACACGGCAACGGGCGTCCGCATCCAGCGGGCGCCCACTGTTGCGATAGGATGTCAAGCCAGGATGAAGGAGTTCTGCGAACTCGTGGAGACGATGAGGCGCCTCCGCGGTCCGGGAGGCTGCCCCTGGGATCAGGAGCAGAGCCACGAGACACTCAAGCCCTATCTGCTGGAGGAGTCCTACGAGGCGCTGGAGGCCGTGGATAGCGAAGATCCGGCCAAGCTCTGCGCCGAGCTGGGAGACGTCCTCTTGCAGGTGGTCTTCCACGCCCAGATCGCCGAGGAGAATGACCGGTTCGACATCGCCGCCGTCTGCAAGCGCATCAACGACAAACTCATCTACCGTCACCCTCACGTGTTTTCGGATGTGCAGGTCTCCGGCAGCGATCAGGTGGTGGACAACTGGGAGCAGCTCAAGCGCCGGGAGAAGGAAGCCGCCACACGACAGTCGGCCCTGGACGGCATACCGGCGGCCCTGCCCGCACTCATGCACGCCACCGATGTGCAGAAGAAAGCGGCCAGGGTCGGCTTCGACTGGACCGACATTGAGGGGCCGCTGGAGAAGATCGACGAGGAACTGGGCGAGCTGCAACAGGCCCGGGCCGGCGGCGACCGTGAGCAGGTGATCCACGAGTTGGGTGATCTGCTGTTTGCCGTGGTGAACGTGGCGCGATTCCTCAAGATCGACGCCGAGGACGCCCTGCGCATGGCCTGCCGACGGTTCGACGCGCGTTTCCGGGAGATGGAAAAGCAGGCCGCCGCCCAGGGCAGGTCGCTGCGTGAGATGACCCTCGAGCAGATGGACAGGCTGTGGGAAGACGCAAAGGAGAGCACCTGAGGTGCGCCTGGACCTGTTTCTGAAAAACACAGGGGTCATCCCCCGGCGCACCGTGGCCAAACAGGCCTGTGACCAGGGACTTGTGGAGATCGACGGCAGCCCGGCGAAGGCCTCGGCCGAGGTACGCGTGGGAAGCACGATCACCACACGCATCGGGATGAAGGTCACCAGGCACGAAGTCCTTCAGATCCCGCAACGAGCGGTCCCCAAGGCAGATCGTGATGCCTACTGCAGGCTGATCTCCAGTGACCGTGTCGAGCTGGAGTTGTGATGACCTACCGCCGCCGCGGCCCGCGAGCCGGGCGGCCAGTCGGCTGATTGAGCTAAGTCAACCTAACCGTCAGGGAGGAGCACAGATGGCGAAGTACGAACCGATCTACATGTTCAGCGATGACACCACGGCACTGGAGGAGCAGCTCAAGGCAGAGGGCGAGGCCCTCAAGAACCTGCTGGGGGGTAAGGGGTCCAATCTCAACATCATGACCCGCGCCGGGCTTCCCGTGCCGCCCGGGTTCACCGTGACTACCGAGATGTGCATCGAGCATACAAAGCGGGACGCCTTCCCCCCCGGGCTCGAGGACGCCATTCGCGAATCGGTTGCCAAGGTCGAGAAGGAGACCGGCAAGCAGTTCGGCAATCCGGACAATCCCCTGCTGGTCTCCGTGCGCTCCGGCGCCCGCAGCAGCATGCCGGGCATGATGGACACCGTGCTCAACATCGGCCTCAACGACGCCGTGGCCCAGGGCTTGATCAAGCTCACCGGCAACGAGCGTTTCGTCTGGGACGCCTACCGCCGCCTGATCATGATGTTCGGCGACGTCGTCATGGGCGTGCACCGTGAGGAGTTCGAGGAGTGCTTCAAGAAGGTCAAGGCCGAAGAGGGCGTCTCCGAGGACACCGAGGTCTCCGTGGAAGGCCTCAAGAAGACCGTCGCCATGGAGAAGGAAGTCTACAAGAAGGCACTGGGCGAGGACTTCCCCTCCGACCCCATGACCCAGTTGCTGGCCGGTGTCCGCGCCGTGTTCGGCTCGTGGGAGAACGACCGCGCCATCGCGTACCGCAACATGAATAAGATCCCCCACGACTGGGGCACCGCGGTCAACGTGCAGACCATGGTCTTCGGCAACATGGGCGATGACTCCGGCACCGGTGTCGCCTTCACCCGCGACCCGGCAACCGGAGAGAGCGTGATGTACGGTGAGTACCTGCAGAATGCCCAGGGCGAGGACGTCGTCGCCGGCATCCGCACCCCCGTGCCCATCGCCGATCTGGAGACCATCGACAAGGCCTGCTACGATGAGTTTGTGGAGATCTGCGACCGGCTGGAGAAGTTCTACCGCGACGTGCAGGACATGGAGTTCACCATCGAGAAGGGCCGCCTGTTCATGCTGCAGACGCGCAACGGCAAGCGCACGGCACAGGCCGCTCTGAAGATCGCCGTCGACTTGCATGACGAGGGAATCATCAGCGACGAAGAGGCCTTGATGCTGGTGCCGCCCGAGCAGCTCGACCAGGTGCTCCACCCGCAGTTCGACGTGACGCAGAAGCCCGAGCCCCTGACCAAGGGAGTCAACGCCTCACCGGGCGCCGCCGCCGGCAAGGTGGTCTTCCTGGCCTCCGACGCCGAAGACTGGGCCAAGCGCGGGGAGCGCGTGATCCTCGTCCGCCACGAGACCTCCCCCGAGGACATCCGCGGCATGGCCGCGGCCCAGGGCATCCTCACCTCCTTCGGTGGCAAGACATCCCACGCCGCCGTGGTCGGCCGCCAGATGGGCAAGCCCTGCGTTGTGGGTTGCGGCTCCATCGACATCGACTATGGCAAGAAGCAGTTCTCCGCCAACGGCACCGTTGTCAGGGAGGGCGACTTCATCTCCATCGACGGTGGCACCGGTGAGGTCATGCTGGGCGATGTGCCCAGTGGCGAGTCCGTGGTCATCCGCGGGCTGCGCGGCGATGCCGAGTCTCAGGCCGACCCGCTGTACACCTACTTCAAGCGCCTCATGGAGTGGGCAGACAACGTGCGCCGGCTGGGTGTGCGCACCAATGCCGACACCCCGGAGGACAGCGAGCTGGCCATCGCCCTGGGCGCCGAGGGGATCGGTCTCACCCGCACCGAGCACATGTTCTTCGGTGAGGACCGCATCCTGAGCTTCCGGAAGATGATCCTGGCCGACAGCGCCGAGCTCCGCTCCAAGATCGCCAATGAGGAGCTGCTGGCACACCAGCGCAAGGACTTCACCGGCATCCTGAAGGCCATGGACGGCAAGCCCGTCATCATCCGCCTGCTGGACCCGCCGCTGCATGAGTTCCTGCCCCGCGAGACCGCGGCTGTGGCCGAGGTGGCCGCCGCCACCGGCAAGACCGCCGAGGAGATCGTGGAGGCCACCGAGGCGCTGCACGAGAGCAACCCGATGCTGGGACACCGCGGCTGCCGCCTGGGCGTCACCTTCCCCGAGATCTACGAGATGCAGGTGCGCGCCATCTTCCAGGCCGCCTGCGAGCTCAAGAAGCAGGGCCTCAACCCAATCCCTGAGGTCATGATCCCGCTTGTGAGTCTCGAAGGTGAGCTGGACATCTGCTTCGAGTACACCAACCGCGTGGCCAAGGAAGTTATGGCCGCCGAGGGTGTCGAGGTCGAGTACATGATCGGTACCATGATCGAGCTGCCGCGAGCCTGCCTCGTGGCCGACAAGATCGCGGCCACCGCCCAGTTCTTCAGCTTCGGCACCAATGACCTGACCCAGACCGCCTTCGGCTTCTCCCGGGATGACGTGGAGGGCAAATTCTTCGGCGACTACGTGACCAAGCGCATCTTCCAGGTCAGCCCCTTCGAGACCCTGGACGTCGCCGGTGTTGGCAAGCTCGTGGACATGGCCTGCAAGGCCGGCCGCGAGACCAACCCCGAGCTGGAGCTGGGCATCTGCGGCGAGCACGGCGGAGACCCCAACTCCGTCAAGTTCTGCCATCAGGTCGGGCTCAACTACGTGTCCTGCTCCCCGCTGCGCGTGCCCATCGCGCGCCTCGCGGCCGCTCAGGCGCAGATCGAGTCCGGCGGCGGCCACAGCGGCAGCCGCGGCGAGTAGCACAGCGTGCATCGCGGACGGCCCTGCCCCGGCAGGGCCGTCCGTTTTCTTGTGACTAAGCCCTCGATGTGAGGGAGAGAGGGTGGGAAATATGACCTATATCGAGGCCATCCAAGCCCGCGAGATCCTGGATTCCCGCGGCAATCCGACCGTGGAGGTGGATGTTGAGCTGTCCGGCGGCGCCTCTGGCCGCGCGGCGGTTCCCTCCGGCGCCTCTACCGGTGAGCGCGAAGCGCTGGAACTGGTCGACGGCGACAAGGCCCGTTATCTAGGCAAAGGCCGTCTGAAGGCTGTCGACAACGTCAATGACATCATCGCCCCCGAGATTGTGGGCTGGGATGCCACCGACCAACTCGGCATCGACAAGGCCATGATCGATCTGGACGGCACGGAGAACAAGTCCAAGCTCGGCGCCAACGCCATCCTGGGCGTGTCTCTGGCAGTGGCCAAGGCCGCCGCGGATGCGGTGGGCCTGCCGCTTTACCAGTACATCGGTGGCGTCGGCGCTCGCGTGCTGCCTGTGCCGATGATGAATATCCTCAACGGGGGCTCCCATGCCGACAACAACGTGGACCTGCAGGAATTCATGGTCATGCCCGTCGGCGCCTGCTGCTTCCGGGAATGCCTGCGCTGCGGCGCAGAGGTGTTCCATGCGCTGAAGAAGGTCCTCGGCGACCGCGGACTGGCATGTGGCGTCGGCGACGAGGGCGGCTTCGCGCCCAATCTGGAATCCAACGAGGACGCCCTCAAGGTCATCGTGGAGGCGATCGAGAAAGCCGGCTACACCCCGGGCGAGCAGGTGCGCATCGCGCTCGACCCCGCGGCGAGCTCCTTCTTCGACAAGGCCAAGGGCAAGTACATCCTGGCCGGAGAAGGCAAAGAGCTATCCTCCCTGGAAATGATCGACTACTACGCCGCGCTGTGCGACGGCTACCCGATCATCTCCATCGAGGACGGTTTGGACGAGAACGACTGGGACAACTGGCCGAAACTGCGGGAGAAGATTGGTGCGAAGGTCCAGATCGTCGGTGACGACCTGACCGTCACCAACACAAAGTATCTCAAGCGGGCCATCGATGAGAAGGCCATCAACTCCATTCTCATCAAGGTGAACCAGATCGGCTCGCTGTCGGAGACGCTGGATGCCATTGAGATGGCCAAGCGGGCGCAGATGACGGCCGTGGTCTCCCACCGCAGTGGGGAGACCGACGATACCACCATCTCGCACATCGTGGTCGGGACCAATGCCGGGCAGATCAAGACCGGCGCCCCGTCCCGCATGGACCGCGTGGCCAAGTACAACGAGCTGCTGCGCATCGAGGAGCGTCTGGCCGACGTGGCCGAGTACCCCGGTCTCGCGGCCTGGTACAACCTGGCCTAGAAGCGCGGCCGAAAAGCCCGCCTTCGCCAAGAGTGTCATTCCGAGAGCGTC
>CAYRFY010000323.1:0-8951 GCA_964423635.1 uncultured Armatimonadia bacterium
GGGTGTCATGACCGAGCATCCCACATGCCCCACCAGACCGCGGTCGCGAAGCGCCAGCAGAGCATCGATATAGGCGAAATTGTCCTCCCAGTGCATCAGGCAGATAGGGAGCCGCTCCAGGCCCAGGCGCTGCAGGGAGCGGGTCACGGAAGCCTCGACCATTGCGGCGGCCTCGGCGCCGTCAACATCCCCGGTGATCGGTTGTACCTTGGTAACGACGGTCATCTTGTCGGCCAGCGTCAGATCTGCCAGCACCGCGCCCAGCACCTCCTCGGAGACACCATAGGACGCGGCCGTATCCAGGCAGCGCACGCCGCCCTCGTAGGCGGCGGCGACAATCTCGCATGCCTGGCGAAACTCCGGACGGCCGGTACGGTTGGCGATGCCGTAGTCCAGACCCATCTGGACGGTGCCGAGGGTCAGTTGCGAAAGAGGCAGGTCGGCGGGGAATCTCAGTTCCATGCTCTACTCCTTGTACCAAATGGGGGCCCGGACGTTGTGGGTGCGGGCCCGCCCTCAGATGCTGCCGAGGCTACTTCACAATACCAGTGGCCGGACGGTGTGCCAAGGTGCTCCTACGCCCGCCGGCTTCCGACAGTGGCGGAGTTCGCCGGTTCCGACCGGGCCGCACGCAGGGCTGCGGCTCCACCCTTGCGCCACAGTGGGCCTTGCTCAAGTAGGCCTCGCACAATAAGATAGGGGCATGCCTGCCCGCAGCCCTCAGCGGCAGGCTCCCCATCGTCGACAATCGGACCATCGTGATACCCGCCGGCCCCGGGACAGGACAGCACCAACCGCATGGCGACGCGCAAGTACAACGCGATATTCATCTCCGACTTCCATATCGGTTCGAGGGGCTGCAGAGCCGCCGAGCTGCTGGATTTCCTGGCCCATAACGAGGCGGACCGGCTGTATCTCGTGGGCGACATCATCGACCTGTGGATGATCAAGGACGTGCTGCGCTGCCCACAGGACCAGGCGGACGTACTCCGCGCCATCCTCACCATGGCCGGTCAAGGCACCCAGGTCTACTACCTGCTGGGCAATCACGACGGCAATCTCCGCCGGATGATCAACGGCATCAGCCTGGGCAACGTGCACGTATCCGAACGGTGCACACACACCACGGCCGACGGCCGCAAGGTGCTCGTCGTGCATGGAGACATGTACGATAGCTTCGTGGCGCGCTGGGAGTGGTTCTGCCGGCTCACCACCAAGGCGTACCACTACATGACCTGGGCCAACGAGCTGGCCAACAGGCTGCTGGGGAAGCTTCGGATGGGCTCCCTGCGGCTGAGCACCAGCGTGAAGCAGCGGGCCAAGACCATGACCATTCGGCTGGCGAACGTGGAGAACCGCGTGATCGAGGAAGCCAGGGCCACAGGCTGCGACGCCGTCATCTGCGGTCATATCCACGAGCCCGGGACCGCGGAGCGCGACGGCGTACTGTACCTCAACGCCGGCGACTGGGTGGAGAATTGTACGGCGGTGGTGGAGCACCTCGACGGTCGACTGGAACTGATCTCGTGGTCTGCACGACGATAGCAAGCCGGCCGTGAAGCCCGGTTGCGGCGGGCCCGGCCCCGCGCGCCGGCGGCACGAAACCCTCCCCAGACGAGGTTCGGGTCGGAAACGCCCGGAACCGGGAAAGTGAACTCCAGATCGGCCGCCCCGCCTCACCTGCTACCCCCGGCTTCCGCGCTCAGAAGCGCCTCCGGGCTCTATGCCACCGCAGGAGAACCGCATCACGCACTCGTCATCACCGCGGCACATCATCCGCGGCATGGAGTAGACGTACTGTCCGCCGAACTCACGCGCCCACACCTCGCCCTCGGTCGGGCAGATCGCCTCGGCCACCCTGCAGGCAAGATGCTGCCGAGCGCTGCCCTGCAGTAGCTCCAGCCACGGGCAGCGGTGCACTGTGAACACAACCGCATCCGCCGTGGCTTCAGCACGGAACCCATGCCCGTCGGCGGCCAGCTTCAGACTGAAGCAGGCCATCAAATCGACGGCTCCGTCGCCCCTGCTCCCCGTCACCTCCCGCGCCTTCCTGGCCTGGATCTTGGCCAGTACCTCCCAGACGCGACGGTCCAGCTCCAGAGCGCCCTCGAATCCCTGGGCCTGCTCGACCATCATGAACCACAGCCCGTCCACCGCATGGTAGGCGCGGCGCAGGTACGAGGCCAGTTGTTCGTCGCGAAACTCCATGTTGGCGGTAGGTACCTCCGTGGTCACATCCGATGCCGGGCGGGACAGCGGCAGGGGGTGCCCGGCCTCAGCGCTGGTCACCGCGCCGGATGGCCTCGGCCAGTGCCGCTCCGGCGGACCGGGCGGTGACGAGCTTGTACTCCCAGGTGAGACGCGTTACCGGTATGAGGTCGAAGACCCTCATTCGCAGATGCTGAAAGTACCGCTCCAGTACCTGCTGGCAGGAGACGATTCCGCCTCCGGAGCCGCCGGCCGCCGCGATGCCCACCGCGAATCTGCCCTCCAGTGGGCTTTGTCCGGGCCCTGCATTCTCGCAACGTCGCAGGCGATCGAGGAAACTCTTGACGACTTCCGAGGCCTCTCCGTAGTACACGGGTGTACTGAGGACAAGGGCATCGGCGGCTCTGAGCCTCTTGCGCAGGGCCTCGAACTCGTCCTTGATGATGCACTCACCCTCGCTTTGGCAGATACCCCAGCCGTTGTCGCATTGCCGGCAGGCCTCGAGCTGCACGGTATTGAGGTGGATAAGCTCGGTGGATGCCCCGGCGGCGACTGAGCCGTCCAGGGCGCTTCTGAGCATTGAGGCGGTTAGACCGTCCTCGTTGGGACTGCCGTTCAGGCCGATGATCTGCACGTTGGTCCGTTCCTCCTATGACTGCCAATGGCACTTGCGACGGCACCGTCCGCGTCGCGTGGTCTGTCTCAGCCACCCTTCACGGGGCTATAGGTTGGTCCCCAGCAGTCCGCTCACATACACGTACGCCTCCTGCGCATAGCGAGGCAGATTGTGGACGTCTTCCACCTCCAGCTCTACGGTGAGGTCGCCCGAGTAGTCGGTGTCGCGCAGGGCTGCGACAATGGCCGCCAGGTCGATCTCGCCCCGCCCGATGCCCACGGAGGTAGTACCGATGTGGTCCTTGAGGTGCACCGCAAACACGCGCGGCGAGAACTCGTAGATCACGGAGACGGTGTCCACCTCCGCCGAGTGAAGGTGCCCTGTGTCCACACACAATCCCAGGCGCGGGTCCGGGCAGGCGTCCAGGACACAGGCGAAGTCCTCGGGCTCCTGGAGGACATTTCCGTAGTGCGGCTCGACGGTCAGTCGGATGGGGCTATCCTCGGGCACGAGCTCGAGAGTCTGCCGTATGCAGTCCACCACTCTTGCCAGCGCACCGGGCTCGGCGCGCGGGGCGGCGCCGGTGGTGGAGATATGGCGACCGCCCAGATCATCCACGATCTGAACGCAGCGGGCAATGGCGGTGGCGCGCGCTTGGACATCCGCCTCGTCGACTCCCCCCCAGTTGGGCGCGTAGATCCCCGCACACTGCATGCCTGAGGCCAAGAGGCGCTCCCGTATCGCCGCCGCATCCAGGGCCGCCACGGCCTCCACGCTCCAGGTCATGGGGCCGTGGATCTCCATGTATTCGTACCCGACGAGCGGGGCCAGTTCCAGCGTGGCCGCCACTTCATCCTCAGCATACCCGCGATAGCAGATGGAGGCGCAGATGATGTCCATAGTACCCTCCGCGGACGGGGCTCAGCCGTCCCAGATGAGAAGCACCAGGTCGGCGTCACTACGAACCGTGACGAGTGCTTCGCCATTGGATGCCTGGGTCTCAAGCGGCACGTCGGCCGCCTCCGGGGTGGTCAGTCGCGGGTTTTCTGCTCCGGCCGGCAGGCGCACCCGCACCCGGCCGATAGGGCCCTCAAAGCCGATGAGTGAGAGCACCCGGCGGCCGTCGGGGGCGCTGCGATAGTGGCAGCCCACCGCAGCGGTGGCTTCCACGCGGGGGCGACACAGTGCGGCGATGGCTTCCGGTACGGCGTCCTCGCCGTCCACACAAACCACGCGGCCCTCGGCAAGCGAGCGCGTGCCGGGCGTCAGCGCCTCGGTCGCCAGCGCCGCGGCCAGGGGATTGGTCTGCCGCCAGCGCCCGTATTCATCGCACCATCCGCTACCGGGCGCCAGAACCAGCGTTCCCCCGTGGCGCACCCACTGCGCAAGGGTGTCGGCATTGGTCCGGCGAAGACAGGTGGCCGTCGTCGCCACCAGTACACGCAGGTCGGCAAGGTCGGTAAGGTGCAGGGCGTAAGGCTCCCAGAGGCCGCGCATACAGTACCCTTCGGCCAAGAGCTTCTCCACATAGGCGGGCAAGAGCCGGGTGCCGTGGAAGTCGCGGGACTCGGGGGAGAGCAAGACGCCTATGTCTCCGCGATCCGTGCCGCCCGCGAGCAGGTCGACGTACCCTCGCCAGAAGGCCAGCCCCTCGGCCATGGCTTCCAGAGCCGGCCGATTCTCATCACCGGTGAACCCGTAGAACACCATCCAGGGGTTGGCGCCACAGGCCGAGGACGCGGCGATGAGCGCGGCCACGTCCTGCGGCGGCCGCAGACGCGTGAAGTCGTCCTCATCGAAGGTACCGATGTAGTTCCACAGCGGTCGGCCCGCCGAAAGCGCCCGCCCCAGCAGCATCTTGGCCGCCATCGAGCTGCCGGCCAGGCCCCGAGACTCGCTGAGCACGGCGTCCTCGTGGGGGTACTGCCGGTCCACGGCCAGCATCCACGAGCCATACGCGTACTGCGTATTGGCCAGCACGACGATAGCCTCGTCGAGCTCTCGCAGCTCGACGCGGAACTGCTCCAGCGTCTCGGCCCATACTCTCTTGCGCCAGGCCAGCCACAGGCCCCACAGCGGATCGTCCTCCGTCGTCGGGAGCGCCACTTCGTCCGGGAGCAGGCCCAGCAGCGTGCGCAGGCCCTCCTCACCGAACCGCGCCAGCACGTAGTCTGAGAAGGCCGCCCGGCACGATTGGCAGTAGCATGTGGCGCCACCGGAGGTTGTGTGCATGAACTGGTTGTTGTCCAGCATCACACCGGCCGCCCCGTATCTGGTGACGAGGGCTTTGGTGTAGTCCAGTGTGTAGCGACGGGCGCCGGTGGAGGGGCAGAGCCACGGCTGACCGTAGGCTGTGACGGTGTCGCCGGAGGGGTCGCGCATGGACCATTCGGGGTGTTCGCGGCCGATGTCTCCCAACTGCCAGGCGGGGGCGTGGCCGCAGTGCATGACGGAGGTGTACAGCACCAGGCGCACACCGGCCCCGCGATAGGTCTCCACCGCCGCCGCGAACTGCTCGGCGGTGATATGGTCGGGGGCGGCCGTGATGGCGTTGTGCGCCTCCGGGGGGAGCATGATGATCGTGTTGAGGCCGAACCTCTCAGAGAGCTCGGGGGCCCACCTGTCGGCCTCCCTCACCGCCAGGGCCTGAGTCCTCCCCCACGGCTGCACGATCCCGGCCATCTTCGCCCACTCATCATTGGCCAAGAGGGCCCCCAGGGCGAGGTCCTCGGGCCATGGTGTGTAGGGGGTCGCCGTGTCCAAGGTGCCCAGCAGCACGGTCTCACTGTCGCCCTGCGCCAGCCGCACGTCGGCGATCCAGGCGCGGACGCCGAAGTTGGTCACGAGCTTCTTCTGACTGAACCGGAAAGCCAGCGAAGCGGGACCTGCCCGGGGCCTGTCGACTGCGACCCGGACCTCCCGCGGAAGCATCCCACCCCCGGCCACGTCCTGCTCCCAGACCACCTCACCATCCACCAGACACTGCAGGAAGTGATAGCCCGCGGTGGGGCCGGTGAAGTCGTCGGCCGCGGAGAACACGAATTCTGACCGGCCCGCCGCGAGCGTGACTATCGCGGCCCACTGTCCGTACCCTCCCGGCGCCACTTCCGTTCGCGGGGGGAAGGCGAAGGCCAACGCCGCCCCCCTCACTCCCCGCTCCGTCCGGAAGACCGGATCGGAGCGGTCGGCCGACCATTCCACATCGGCGACCGCCGTGGCGACGAGCAGAGCGCCCAGGAGCGTTGCGGGCAGAGTGGTCCATAGCATGGGCGATCGTCCAGATAGCGAGATAGCGGCCGCTTTCAACGGCCATCGAGCCAGAGCACCGACGGGTGCGGACCGAGGGCCCTCACGCGGCGGGTCCCATCCACTTCCCCGGAGCGGGAGGCGCAAGCTTGGACTCATCGTACTGCGGCTGCCTGGCCCCGGCATCGAAGATCTCGCGCTTGCGCTTGAGGTACCACATGTAGGCATCCAGGGGCACATCGGCGGGTACCCTGTGATCGCAGAAGGGGATGAAGCCGCCCTCGTCCACCGTGGGCTTGATCCGCTGCAGCTCGGCCTCGATGCCCTCGGCTCCCAGGTAGTAGGCCATCTTGTCGAACCCGCCCATGAGTCTCACCCGGCGCCCGAACTGCTCGCGGATCGCCACCGGATCCGAGCCCCCGCGAACCTCGATGGGGAACATGCAGTTGATGCCGCCGGCCAGGAACTGCGGGATGATCGGGACGATATTGCCGTCGCAGTCGGTATCCACGATGTCCACACCATACAGGTTGCATAGCTCCGTGATGCGCCTGTAGCGGGGCACCACGTGTTTGTCGAAGAACGCCGGAGACAGGATGGGGCCGGAGTTGAAGCAGATGTCCTCCCAGCCGGCACCGAAGTCGAAGCGGACCTCACGCAGCGCCCGCTCGATGACGGTGCAGGCAACCACACACAGCGTCTCGATGATCTCGTCCAGGAGATCGATGTCGTCATAGGACATCAGGCCGATGCCCTCAAACCCCACCCAGTTGCGGGGGATGCCGATCATGCTACCGGTGTTGATGGCGACGGGGTAGTCCGCCTCATTGGCGGCCTTCACGTGGGCATCCCAGTTCTGAGGATAGCGGCGGGAGTCGTTGGGGTCCAGCCGCTCCTTGAACAGCTCCCAGTCCTCGCGATTGGCCAGTCCGAACTGAAGATAGTGGGGGATTGTGTGGATGACGCCCTTTGCCTCCTGCATCAGGCAGCGGTTGCCATCGCGGTAGGTGATGTGGGTCTCTGTCTCCTCCACGACCTCGTACTCGAAGCCGGGGAGCAGGCCGATGTTCAGAGGGAAGCCGCCCCAGTTCTCGATGCCGAAGTAATCGTAGGCCTTGGCCTCGTCGTCCACTTCAGGCGGGAGCCCCTGCCGGTGCCAGTTGGGCAGCGTCTCGTTCCAGTAGCCGAACTCAAAGAACGGGATGCGATCTACCGTCTGATAGTGCAGGGTACGCTGGAATCGCTCGCGCAAGGTCAAGGTCGGCTCCGCCCTTCCGTGGTGTTGGTTGCGCGGGTCTAGTTCGGCCCGCCTGGCCCACAGACCTCCTATCCCACGAAGAGGAGCCCACGGCGACAGCCGCCGGCGCTCACCCACTGAGGCGGCACCCTCGATTCATTCGGCGCCCCATGGCGGCGAAGGCCCACGACAACGCCGGACGGCGCGCGGGGCCGGCCGCAGAGTCATTGGCCCGCAGCGGCAACGCCAGCTCGAGGCCGTCCTCACTCCGGTGCGCCCTCGGGGACGGCTACGGTCACCTCCGCCCCAGACAGCGCCGCCAGGTGGGCGTTGTGCATCCTGAAGTAGAGGCCCTCCTGCCGCAGCAGCTCCGCGTGCGTCCCGCGCTCCACGATACGGCCGTCGTCGATGACAAGGATGCAGTCGGCCTTGCGGATCGTGCTTAGTCGGTGGGCGATGACGAAGCTCGTGCGCCCCTCCATGAGCCGCAGCATGGCTTCCTGGATATGCAGCTCTGTGCGGGTGTCCACACTGCTGGTGGCCTCGTCCAGGATCAGTATCTCCGGGTCGGCGAGGACCGCGCGGGCGATGGCCAGTAGCTGACGCTGTCCCTGACTGAGGCTGGACCCCACATCCGTCAGCGGCGTCTCGTAGCCATGGGGCAGATGGCGGATGAAGGCGTCGGCGTTGGCCAGCCGTGCCGCCTGCTCGATTTCCTCGTCGGTAGCGTCCAGCCGGCCATAGCGGATGTTCTCTCGCACCGTATCGGCGAATAACACCATGTCCTGCAGCACGATCCCCAGCGACCTGCGCAGAGTATCGCGCTTAATGTGGCGGATATCGTGGCCGTCAATGGTGATCTTGCCCGCATCGATGTCGTAGAATCGGGTGAGCAGGTTGATGATCGTGGTCTTCCCGGCACCCGTGGGCCCTACCAGGGCGATGGTCTTGCCCGGCGCGGCGGTGAAGGTCACGTCCTGCAGCACCGGTACATCCGGCACATAGCCGAAGTCCACGTGGTCGAAGACCACCTCTCCTTTGGGCTTGACCAGGGCCAAAGCGTCATCGGCATCCGCCGGCTCGGGTTGTTCGTCGATGACGGCGAAGACCCGCTCGGCCCCGGCGAAAGCGGACTGGATGGTGCCGTAGAGGTTGGCGATCTCGTGGATCGGGCGGGTGAAGTTCCTTGCGTAGTTGATGAAGGCGATGACGGTACCCACGGTGGCCAGGTCCTTGACCACCATCCAGCCGCCGACGCCGGAGATGATGGCGAAATCCACATTGCGCATCAGGCCCATGATTGGCCCCATCAGACCCACGACAATCCAGGCGCGGGTGGCGGTGCGGCGAAGCCGATCGTTGGCCGTGTCGAAGCTTTCGATCGCCTGCTGCTCGCGGCCGCAGACCTTCACCACACGCTGGCCGGTGATGGTCTCCTCGATGATCCCGTTGAGCGTGCCGAGACTGCTCTGGCGGTCTCGGAAGCCCTGGCGCGTGTGACCGGCGATGGTCCGGGTGAAGAGCACCACGGCGGGCAGGGTCAGGAGGCTGACGATGGCCAGGCGCCAGTTGAGCCAGATCATGGCGCCGCCGGCGCCCACCAGGGACAGCACCGCCGAGACAAGCTGAGCCACCGTCTCGCCC
>CAYRFY010000324.1:0-8921 GCA_964423635.1 uncultured Armatimonadia bacterium
AGAGCGGCGGCGCACAGCCGTTGCCCTCTCTGAGCGGCTCCCGCAGGGCGGGACGAAGCAGAGAGTATGGGGGCAAGGCGTCATCAGTGCCGTCCGCGCGGCGCATCCCGCGCAGGTCCCTCCCCTACTCCACCCTCACCTCATCCACATAGAACACCCCCGGCTCGACTCCCATGCCGGCGAAGCCTACCCACGTGCAATCGGCAGACCCCTCGCTGTAGAATCGCAACCCTTCTATCGGTTCGGCTGTCTCCCCCAGACGCACCGAGTACGTCTTCTCCTTGTCCGGCCCCTCCTGGAACCGCACCTGCACCGCGAGCCAGTGGCCCAGTTCGTACCCGCCGATGGTGCGCCACTGCGTACCATCCACCGCCTGCACGGAGCCATCGGGCAGGAAGCGCAGGTGCGGGCCGGTGGTGTACTTGGTGCCGGCCGGCCAGTCGCGGAACTCCAGGTCAAACTGCACCGGCTGCTGCGCATCATTGCGCACGCTACAGGTCATATTCACCGCGCCCGTCCCCGGCAGGCGCGCCACGAACCAGTGGGGCTTCCAGACATTCGAGGCCTCGCCCTCCACCAGCTTGAGGCAGCGGATACCCGCTGCGGGCTGCTGGTCTGTCACCATCACGCTGGTGGCGCCTTCGGCGGCGGCGCTGCCCTCGGGCATCTCGCCCGGCTCATACTCCTCGAAGTCCCACACGATGTGCTTTTGGGCCTCAAGGTCGGGCGGCGGGGCCGCCTCGAAGCTGCGATGCACGATGCTCTCTGTGAGTCTCACCCACTCATCCGAACCATACACACCCACAAGGTTGAAGTCGATGGGAACAAAGCCCAACCCCACAGCCGGTGAGCCCTCGCGAAGGCGGAAGTCGCGCCCCGCTGCGTCCACGAAGCCCGGGTCGGCGACGATCGAATGCAGATCCCGTCCGGTGGCCTGCCATTCCGCGAAGCCGGCGCCATTGAAGTCCGCGCCTGCCTCATCCTCGCTGAAATAGCAGTTGTAGTCGGAGGCAAACTTGCTCTCCGGCGCCCAATTGCTGCCCCACAGCATGCGCGGGTCTTCATTGTAGACGATATTGCGCTCGAGGGTGGCATGCAGGCCCCGGTCCGGCTCGTGATTGGCGTTCCGCATGAGCTGCCCCTCGGCGGAGTAGGCGAAGATGTTGTTGCGGGCGATGTCGCCGTAGGGATGACTATAGCAGTGCAGGTGCAGACCGCCGTCGCGGGTGTCGTAGACGACGTTATTCTCGATGACGATCTCCGAGCTGCCGGCGTCCAGGTAGATGCCCCACCCGCCGTAGCCCTGGGTCCCCCGCTCGAAGCGGGTGACATCGTGGATCACATTGTGGTGCAGCACCGTGCCCGGCGACACGCCGAGGGTGTAGATGCCACCGATGTCGTTGAGCACGCCGTTGCCGATGTGGTGGATGTGGTTTCCGCCCACTTCGTTGTGGTGGGTGTAGGCCGGGTCGCGCCCGCTCCAGCTCCAGCCCAGGTGCACGCCCACCCAGCTCAGGTCGCAGATCTCGTTGCGGGTGATCCGGTTGTAGCTGGCGCTGCCGCCCAGGAACACGCCGCAGGCCGAGGCGAAGATGTGGCCGCCGTCGTGGATGATGTTATTGTCAACCGTGTTGTCCGCCGTCAGGTACCAGTCGTCGGTGGAGAGCGGTCCGCCTTCTGACAGGTACACCCCGCCGCCGCCCAGGTCGTGGATGTGGCAACGGGTGACCGTATTGCCCCGACAGCCCTCGCGCAGGGAGATGGCGTGCTCGCCAAGATTGCTGAACTCGCAGTCCTCGAAAGTGCAATCGCGGGCTCCCGAGGCGAACACCGCCCCGCGCTGGTGGACGGCGCCCTGCACGCTGTGCATGTAGTCAGGCGACAAGTCGGCATCCGTGTGGCGGAAGGCCAGGCCGCGGAAGACCAGGTGCTCGCAGTACAGCCCGGCTTGCGAGTCCCCGGTGAGGTAGACCACCGTGCGGTCGCTCCGCGGCGCCATTACCTCCACCTGCACCATGTCCTCGCCCGGCAGGGGTCGATAGTACAAGAGCCCGCGGCCGTGATCCAGGTACCACTCCCCCGGCGAGTCCAGCGCCTCCCGGCAGTTCTCCACATAGTACCGCACGCTGGGGCCAAGGAAGAAGACACCCGCGGGCCGGGCGAAGCGGATCAGGTTCCGGTTCCGGTCCACCTGCCCGACGCGGTTGTAGGAATTCACCCAGTTATGCATCAGGCAGATCAGCGCCCCTTCATCCTCAACCCACGGCCCCAGATCCTCCGGGAAGCAGACCATGCCGTGGCACGGGCTGCCGTGAGTGTCCGTCTGCAGCAGGCGCCTGGTGTAGAAGTACTCCCCCGCATTGGGCGTGCGCGCCCGCGGGCGCCTTTGCCCATTCACGAAGAGCTGGGTGAAGGGCTGGCCGCGCTCCGCGGCCCAGGGCACCTCGGCGACCCACAGCCCGTCCTCCTCCGGCCGCCAGCCGCTGACCGGAACGCCGCCGCTGACGATAGGCGTCTCGCCCTCCACCGCCTGATAGATGATCGGGGCGCCCTCGCTCCCGGAGTCCTCCGGCGTGAAGACCACCGGCTCCTCCAGGCAATACAGGCCGCCACCGAACTCGACCACGATCGGCCCCCGGGGCCGCTCAGGCGAGGCCTTGAGCGCCCGCACGGCATCCCGCGCCGCGGCCAAGGTCGCCAACGGACGCTCCGGCGTGCCCGGATTGGCGTCATCCCCGGCCGGGGAGACATACAGGTCGGCGCCGGGGCACAGGTGACACACGGCGAGGCCAAAAACCAGCATGAGTGCAGGTATGATGGTGCGCATAGTTCCTCCTTCGGCCACGCGCGGGCCAATCTGTCGCCCCGGGCCATTGCCCCCCCTCTTCTCCGCCCGCCTCACCACACCTGCGTCCCGCGAACGACGGAGGCCAAACAGAGGAGCCCGGCGGACGGCGCCGGGCCTAGACCGCCCCAACCTGCGCTCGCCTGCTACAGGACAGCGCCCGCTCCGTGGCGAAATCCTTTTTTGCATCACCCCTTCCGATACGGAGGCCCCGCATGCGACTTCTTGCCCAGACGCTGCTGACGGTACTGCTCCTGGTCGCGCCCCTCACCCTCCTCGCCGCTCCGTACGCTATCGAGGGCCACACCGTCACCTGCGGCCCCGCCCGTTTCGAGGTGCTGGCCCCGGACCTGATCCGCATGCAGTACACCGCAGGGCAGTTCGTCGATGCCCCCACGGCCGTGGTGACCCAAAGGAGCATGGGCTCGGAGGCCTTCCGGGTCGATGCCGACGAGGCCTGGCTGTCCATCGCCACCGACCGGGTGCGGGTGCGCTACCGACTCGACTCCGGCCGCTTCACCTCCGAGAACCTCCGCGCCGACTGGAGCGATGCTCGCGGGCACCGGCAGTGGTACCCCAAAGTGACGGACGAGGAGAACCTGGGCGGCCCGGTGAGCAGCTTCAATGCCATCATCGAGCAGACCAGACCCGAGAACACACTGCCCCCCTTCCCCCCGGGATTCCTCAGCCGCGCCGGCTGCTTCCTCCTCGACGACAGCCGCACCCCGGTCTGGGACGCCGCCGAGGACTGGATCGTGCCCCGCGCTGACCCCGACGCCCAGGACTGGTACCTGTTCGTCTACGGCACGGACTTTCCCCGCTTCTTCTCCCGCTATACGGAGCTGGCCGGCAAGGTGCCCCTGATCCCCCGCTATGCCCTGGGAGCCTGGGTCACGGACCTGAACTTCGAGTACAGCAATCAGAACGTCGGCGAGGACGACCTCTTCGCGATCGTCGATAGATGCCGCCGGGAGCAGATCCCCCTGGATGTGTTTGTCCTCGACTTCGCCTGGCACCCGTACGGCTGGGACGGTAGTCTGGACTGGTCGCCGTTCATCGCCGACCCGAAGACCTTCCTTAGCCGGATGCGGCAGGCGGGTCTCCGAGTGAGCCTCAATGACCATCCGAGCAGCGGCCTGGACATCCGGGATTCGCGGGCCGCCGCGGCCCGAGAGGCGCTCGGGCTTCCGTCACCCGAGAGCCGGCTCCTTGTCGACCTCAGCGCCGATTGGTTGATGCAGGAGGACCCCCACGATGCCGGTCAGGCCGCCGGCTGGCAGAATGCCGACCTCGATGACGCCAACTGGCGCAAGGTGGCCGAGCCCGGCCCCTGGGAGAACCAGGGCCTCCTTGGCTACGACGGCTACGCCTGGTATCGCAGGTTGGTCGAGATCCCCGAGGGCTTCGCCGGCAAGCCCGTGTTCCTGAGCTTCGGAGGTGTCGACGACGAGTATGACCTGTATGTCAACGGGCGGCTCGTGCGCCACTGGGGCGCGGCGGGCCAGAGCGTCTACGACAAGCGCACCACCACGGACATCACCCCCTTCATCCAGGCCCCGGGCCGCAACCTCATCGCCCTGCGCGTCCTGGACTGGGGCCACAACGGAGGCATCCTCAAGCCCTCCATGCTCTCCTCGGACCCGCAGGTCGGCGACACGAATGTCCACTTCAACCTCGCCGACAAGCGGCACGCCGAAGTGTTCATGCAATACCACAATGAGCTCATCGACCAGGGCGTGGACTTCTGGTGGATCGACGGCGAGCGGGCGCAGATGCCCGGCCTGGACGGTCAGATGTGGACCAACCGCGTGTACTACGACTACCAGCAGCGCCATACGGGGCAACGCAGCTTCGTCTTCAGCCGCTACGGCGGCCCCGGCTCTCACCGCTATCCGGGCTTCTTCACCGCCGACTGCTACAGCAACTGGAAGGTCCTGGCCTGGGAGGTGCCCTATACCCTCAAGTCCGGAAATGTGCTGGTGCCCTATGTTACCCACGACATCGGCGGGTTCATCGGCACTCTCAGCGACGACTTCGAGCTCTATGCCCGCTGGCTGCAGTTCGGAGCCCTCAGCCCGGTTCTGCGCCTGCACAGCGCCCACGCAAACCCCGACCAGGGCAACGCGCGGCTCCCCTGGGTATACGGCGAAGAGGGCGTCGAGATGGCGCGGCGCTTCTTCCAGTTGCGCTATAGCCTCCTCCCGTACCTGTATACGTACTGCCGGGAGGCCTACGACACCGGCATGCCCCTGTGCCGCCCGCTCTATCTGGAGCACCCGGACGAGCCCGAGGCGTACCGGTTCGACCAGTACCTCCTGGGCCGCGAGCTGCTGGTGGCTCCCATCACGAGCGCGGCCATGGGCGGCGTGGCCAGGCGCAGCATCTGGTTCCCGCCGGGACAGTGGGAGGACTGGTTCACGGGCGAGGTCTACGCCGGCGGCCGCACCGTGGACTACGACTGCCCGCTGGAGCGCATGCCGCTTTTCGTCCGGCGCGGCAGCATCCTTCCCCTGCAGCCGGAGATGGCCCACACACAGGACAAGCCCGTGGATCCGCTGATCCTCAGCATCTACCCTGGAGCCGACGCCGCCTTCGAGGTCTACGAGGACGACGGCTTGTCCATGGAATACGAGCAGGGCCGCAGCCTGCGCACCCCGGTCACGCTCACCCGCAAGGGCGACCGGTGGGAGCTTCACATCGGCCCGGCGGAGGGCGACTACGAGGGCATGACGGCGCGGAAGCAGTACGAGGTGCGCGTGCACGTGGACGCCGAGCCGAAGGCAGTCACCGTCAACGGGGAGCCCGTAGAGGCAGTCTGGGATGCGCAGGAGAAGGTGGCAACCCTACTGGTCGACGCGGAAGGGACGGCGGTGGTGGGGTTTGGGGGGTAGGAACCGACCCGGCGACTTGCCGGCTGCCGCAGGCAGTTCCGTCACCGATCGCGCACAGTGAAGGAGAGTGTCAACTATGCCCCGCATCGCCCTTGCCTTCTGGCTGCTGACAGTGCTCATCGCCCTGCCTGCCCTCTCGGCCCCTTCCGGCCTGCCCCCGTACCGCAACCCCGACCTCCCGGTAGAGACGCGTGTCGAGGACCTGCTGGGGCGGATGACCCTTCAGGAGAAGCTCAACCAGCTCCGCTCCGACAACCGTGACGAGGTCTGGAAGACCGCCGCACAGACCACGGGCTTCGGCGAGGTCTACGACATCCTCCGCCCCTTGAGCGCCGGGGAAGCGGCCAAGCTTGCCAACCGCACCCAGCGCCTGGCGCGGCGCTCGCGGCTGCGGATCCCCCTCATCATCCGCGATGAGGCCCTCCACGGCCTCGCCGGCAATGGCCCTACCAGCTTCCCCCAGGCCATCGGGCTGGCGGCCACCTGGGACCCGGCCATCGTGGGAAAGTGCGCGCAGTCTATCGCCCGCGAGGCCAAAGCAAGAGGCGTCAATCGCGTCCTGGCACCGGTCATCAACATCGCCCGCGATGCCCGCTGGGGCCGGGTGGAGGAGACCTTCGGCGAGGACCCGCTGCTGCAGTCGCGCATCGCCGTGGCGTATGTGCGGGGCTTTGAGACCACCGGCGTCGCCACCTGCCCCAAGCACTTCGTGGCCAATGTCGGCGACGGCGGCCGGGACAGCCACGCGATCTACCTCACCGAGCAGGCCCTGCGCGAGGTCTACCTGCCGCCTTTCGAGGCGGTGGTCAAGCACGCCGGGGCGCGCTCGATCATGACCGCGTACAACTCCCTCAACGGCCGCGCCTGCTCGGCCAACCGGTGGCTGCTGACCGATCTACTCAAGGGCGAATGGGGCTTCAAGGGGGTCGTGGGCTCCGACTACGGGGCCGCAACAGGCACGCTGCATGCGCACCACAACGCGGCGGACGAGGTGGATGCGGCCGCGGCCAACCTCGCCGCCGGCCTGGACATCGAATGGCCGAACGTGGGCCTCTGGGGCACCCCGCTGGAGCAGGCGCTGGAGCGGGGATTGGTCTCCGAGGCCCGGCTGGATGACGCCGTACGGCGGATGCTGCGCAACAAGTTTGACCTGGGCCTGTTTGACAGCCGCACCCTCGACCCGGAGCAGGCCCAGCGCAGCCAACAGTGCCCCGAGCACCGGGCCATCGCCCTGGAGGCCGCGCGCAGGTGCCTGGTGCTGCTGCGCAACCGCAACGAGACGCTGCCGCTCTCGGAACAGGTGCGGTCCATCGCCGTCATCGGCGAGCGGGCCAAAGACAGCATGCCCCTGGGCGGCTACAGCGGCTATGGCCAGGAGACGGTCTCGGTGCTGGAGGGCCTGAAGGCCCGGCTGGGAGACACGGTGGAGCTGCAGTGGGCCCGGGGTGGGCAGGCGCATCCGGGCACCACCGTGCCGGCCATCGGGCCCGAGTGCTATCGCGACCTGCGGGGCGAATACTTCACCAACAAGGACCTCTCCGGCACCCCGGCGCTGGTCCGCGAGGACAGGAGCATCGACTTCGACTGGAGCTACGCCTCCCCCGCCGGGGGTATCGGGGCCACGAACTACTCCGTACGCTGGACGGGCAAGCTCTTTCCCCCGGAGACAGGGATGCTCACCTTCGCCCTGACCTCGGACGACGGCGTGCGACTGTACCTGGACGGCGACCTTGTCATCGACAACTGGACGATCCACGCCCCCACGACGGATCGCTGCCGGGTGCGCGTCACGCAGGGGCGGCCGCTGGACCTGAAGCTGGAGTTCTACCAGGCCGAGGGCCAGGCGGTGGCGCAGCTCGGCTGGGAGACGTCGGGGGGCGCCGATCCGGGCATCGCGGAGGCCGCCGAAGTGGCGGCCCGGTGCGACGCGGCGGTGGTGGTGGTCACCATCGACGAGGGTGAGGGCCGCGACCGGTCTTCCCTGGACCTGCCGGGCAATCAGGCGGAGACCATCCGCGCCGTGGCGGCCACGGGGACGCCGACCATCGTGATCCTCATCGCGGGCGCCCCGGTGACGATGGGCGACTGGCTGGGCGACGCCGACGCAATCCTCAACGCCTGGTACCCCGGCCAGGAGGGGGGCACGGCCATCGCCCAGGCGCTCCTGGGTGACTTCAGCCCCGGCGGCAAGCTCCCGATGACCTTTCCCCGCAGCGTGGGCCAGTGCCCCATCTACTACAACCTGCCGCCCTCCGGCCGAGGCTACGACTACGTCGACCTCTCCGGCAAGCCCGAGTACCCCTTCGGCCACGGCCTGAGCTACACCCCCTTCGCCTACAGCAGCCTGTCGGCCCCGGTGACAGCCCGCATGGGCGAGCGAATCGAGGTGTCCTTCGAGCTGCAAAACACGGGCAGGGTGAAGGGCGACGAGGTGGCACAGCTCTACATCCGAGATGTAGTGGCCTCCATGGTTCGTCCGCTACAGGAGCTGAAGGCCTTCGAACGGGTGACGCTGGAGCCGGGAGAGAAGCGGACCATCACCTTCACCCTCCAGCCGGATGACCTGGCGTTCTGGAATGCGCGGATGGAGAAGGTCGTCGAACCGGGGCAGTTCGAGCTGCAGATCGGCAGTTCGTCCAGCGACATCCGGCTTAGGGGGACGGTGGAGGTGGGGTGAAGCGATAGGGCGGAACCCGTTGGTGACGGCCTCCCCACATGCGGCGAGCACCCGGGGGGCGGGCTTTCCACTCACATTATGCATGAGCGCACTGGAGCCACAGTTCGCCATTCCCACGTCCGGAACGGTCGAAGTGCTGCCGTTCTCCCCCCTCCTCCCGTCTCCGCCTGCCGTTTGGCGGAGTAAGGGAGAGGGGGGCCGGGGGGGTGAGGCGACGTGAATCGGCGCCCGCCCGGAACCTGCATAATCTGAGTTTCCAGCCCGCGCAGTCGGGCACGAAGAGCCCGACTGGCCGCTGGTTCCCCTCCCGGCTAAGGGCCGATGGCAGAGCCGCCGATGCGGCCGTTGTAGGGCGCGGGCCTGTACCGCGCCGAGCTAACCTGACAACGGCGGCGGGCTGGAAAGCCCGCCCCACGGGGCCTGAAGACCCGCCGCCGATGCAGTCGTTGTGGAGCGCGGGCCTGTACCGCGCCGAGCTAACCTGACAACGGCGGCGGGCTGGAAAGCC
>CAYRFY010000325.1:0-1303 GCA_964423635.1 uncultured Armatimonadia bacterium
TCGGTGCGGGCCGTAGGCTCGCTCAGAAAGCTCTCATCGCCCTCGTAGGGGCGGTAATTGAGTTGGATGAAGCCGGCGACGTCCACAGACTCCTGCCATTCGCCGGCCGTGAAACTGCGCCATGCATCGCGGTTTCCCAAGGTCAACCCCCCTTGCGTCGTTGTGGTGGTTAGAAACTGCCGTACCAATCGTGCCTTCCGGACAGTTAGCGGCGGCCCTCAGCCCTTCTGCTCGCGTACCGCCTGGGAAAACAGCCGGATATGGGTGGGCGTCGTGCCGCAGCAGCCGCCGATGAACCTCGCCCCCGCCTCGATGAGGGCCGGGACGTAGGTCACCATCTCCTCGGCCGGCTGACGGAACACCGTCCGCCCCGAGGCCAGGATGGGCAGGCCTGCATTGGGTTTGGCCCAGATCGGTCTATCCGTGGCCCCGTGCATCTGACGCACGACCTCGATGGCGTTCTCGATCCCGCAGCCGCAGTTGGTGCCCACGATGTCCGCCCCGGCGGCCTGTAGCTCCTCGGCGGCCCGGGCCGGCGTGACTCCCATCATCGTCGCGAAGCCGTTGGGCTCCTTGTCGAAGCTCATGCTGGCTGCGATGGGCAGGTCCGCCAGCGACTTGACGGCCTCCAGGGCCGCCCGGATCTCGCCCAGATCGGTCATCGTCTCGATCAGGATGGCGTCCACACCGCCCTGCAACAGGCCCTGGGCCTGCTGGGTGAAGCAGTCCACCATCGCCTCGTAGCTGATACTGCCCAACGGTTCCAGGAATTGCCCCGTGGGGCCGATGGAGCCGAACACCAATGCCCGGTCCGCGGCGGCACCCCTCGATAGCTCCGCCCCGATGCGGTTGACCTCCGCCACACGGTCGCCCAGACCGTCGCGCTGAAGGCTGAAGGGGCTGCCCCCGAAGGTGTTCGTCAGGATGATGTCCGACCCGGCCTCGACGTACGACAGGGCCACATCCGCCACAGCCTGAGGCCTGCTGAGGTTCCATTCCTCCGGCGCAGTGCCGGCGGGCAGGCCGTGGCGGCTGAGCTCGGTGCCCCAGGCGCCGTCGGTCACCAATACGCGGTTCTGTTCCAGCAGAGACTTGAGGTCCGGCATCTTGCATCATCCTTTTGCGGGAGGGTGATGAGAAACAGATGAGAAACAGATGAGAGCCAATGGGGCGCGAATAGCGCCGTCTCGTTCGCCGTTGGCGTCGTCGTCGTCGTCGCGTAGGTCGGGCTTTCCAGCCCGACTCCGTGCCGTTAGCCGTTAGCCGTTGCCCTCTCCTGAGCAGCCGTATCGCGAAGGGGAGG
>CAYRFY010000325.1:1403-8878 GCA_964423635.1 uncultured Armatimonadia bacterium
CGGCGCGGTACAGGCCCGCGCCCTACAGAGCGACGCTGCCGAGCCGTTCGCCGTTGGCCGTTGCCCTCTCCTGAGCAGCTCCCGCAGGGCGGGACGAAGGGGAGGGAAGGCGGTCCGCAGGACCGACGGGAGGGGCGCCGTTGTCGTTGTAGGGCGGCGACCTGTGCGCCGCCGCCGTTCGCCGTGGGTCTTTGATGACACCTTCGGCGCGGTACAGGCCCGCGCCCTACAGAGCGACGCTGCCGAGCCGTTCGCCGTTGGCCGTTGCCCTCTCCTGAGCAGCTCCCGCAGGGCGGGACGAAGGGGAGGGAAGGCGGTCCGCAGGACCGACGGGAGGGGCGCCGTTGTCGTTGTGGGGCGGCGACCTGTGCGCCACCGCCGTTCCACCCGTCGCCCTACTCACCGCCCAGGGGCTCGTAGATCGTGAGCGGTGTCTCGGCACCCAGCACGGTGATGTCCCGGCGGCGGGCCAGGGAGATGCCCTCGGGAAGCGCGCGTGCCACGGAACCCGTCAGGCCGATGCCCGTCTTGCAGTGTTCGGCGATCCAGCTCATCGCCAGGAAGGCCGCATTCACCGTCTCGCCGATGATGTCCAGACGGGCGTAGTCCGGGTGCCCGATGGTGCCCAGGTAGATGTCGCCACTGTGCAGGGCGATGACCAGCCCCGGATTGCGCGCGAGCTCACGGGCCTTGAGCGCCGCCGTTAGCGCCCGCTGCTGATGGTCGGTGCCCGCGAAGAACCCCAGGAAACCGTCGCCCACGTACTTGACCGGGACGCCGTCGAAGCGCAGCACCGTCTCGGTAAGGTCGTAGTAGATGCCGTTGACCCACTGGGCCACATCTTGCGGTGGCATATGTGCCGCGCGCAGGGCATAGCCGTTGATGCCGGTGCACAGCACCGTGGCCTCGAAAGTGTCGGTATCCTGGGCATTGGCACCCAGGAGCCAGTCCACCGTCACCCCCAGGATCTTGGCCAACTCCGGAAGCACCGAGATGTCCGGCGCGTTCTCGCCTCGCTCCCACTTGGACACCGCCTGCGAGGTGACCATGAGCGCGTTGGCCACATCCACCTGTCTGAGGCTGCGCTTCTCCCGTTGCTCGCGGATGCGCTTGCCGAGCGCGGCGAGGTTCACGGCCATCACCTCTGCTGGTTGTGTCCGGCCTGTCTATTATAGGCGAGGGCTAAGGTGGCGGCAATGAACCGCCGGTTGAATGTCCTGGCGCGCCTGTTGGGACGTAGACCGGCAGGAGGGCAGACGTCCCCTCACAGGGAACCCATGGTGACGTGGTCTGGCGCAGGACACGGCCGCTCCGCCTTCTGGGTGACGACGCCGGCCATTGCCCCGCCATCGACCGGCGGAATACAGGGACCAGGAGCCAGCCATGACAGGCAAGGAGCCCATCACAGTCGGCGTGATCGGTCTGGGTCGCGCCGGGTACAACATCCACATCAAGCGCATGCGCGACGATGACCGCTTCGCCGTGGCCGGTGTGACAGACTGGATGCCGGAGCGCGGCGCCGAGGTGGCCGCCGAGCTGGGCTGCCCCTCCTACGGCAGTTACAGGGAGATGCTGCGCCGCTGCGACTGCGAGGCGGTCGTGGTCGCCAGCGCCTCCAGCACGCACCCGGCCGTCACCCGCGACGCTTTCGCCGCCGGCAAGCACGTCATCTGCGAAAAGCCCATGGCCGCGGGCACCCGGTCGGCCGAAAGCATGATCCGCGCCGGGGAAAAGGCGGGCAAACTGCTGTTTATGCACCACAATCGCAGGTTTTCCGCGGAGTTTCTGCACCTGATGGACATCGTCCAAAACGGGCCCATCGGCCGGGTGTTTGAGATCCGCATGCGCTACCTGGCCTTCCGCCGCCGCGATGACTGGCAGACCATGCGCAAGTTTGACGGAGGCCAACTGAACAATACCGGCTCACACTATCTGGATCTGGGCCTGCAGCTCTTGGGCTCGCCGGTGAAGCAGATCTACTGCAACCTGCAGCAGATCGCCTCCGCCGGTGACTGCGAGGACCACGTGAAGGTCCTGCTCACCGCCGAGAACGGTCGGGTCTGGGACATGGAGCTCTCCACGGCCTGCAAGTTCCCCGAGCCCAAGTGGACGATCCTGGGGACCTATGGGACCATCATCTCCGATGGCAGTACGTCGCAGGTGGAGTTCTTCGACCCCGCCCGGGTGCCGCCCATGGAGGCCACCGAGGTCCCCTCCGCCCGGCGCCGCTATGATAACGATGACGTGCTGCCCTGGCAGAGCATGGAGCTTTCGGCCGCCGATGCCCCGAAGATCGGCGACTTCTACGACAACTTCTGGGCCGTCCTGCGCGAGGGGGCCAAGATGGTGGTCAAGCCCGAGGAGACCCTGGAAGTCGTGCGGGTCATCGAGGCCTGCAGGCGCATCAGCGGGTTTTACAGGTAACGATGCCCCCGGAGGGGAGAAAGCATGCCTGCAATCAAGCTGGCGGTCATCGGCTACGGGTTCATGTCCCGTCAGACCTATTGCCCCCTGCTGCACGCCTTCTCCGGGCGCGTGGAGCTTGCCGCCCTGGTGGAGCCCGATGAGCAAAGACGTCACGAGGCGCTCCAGACCTACGCCTTCGACGCCGGCTTGTCCTCCGTCGAGGAGCTGCTCGCCGGCGGCAGGCCCGACGCCGCCCTGGTCCTCGTGCCGGCCGCCTTCCATGCCGACGTTATCCGTCCCCTCCTCGATGCCAAAGTGGACGTGTATACCGAGAAGCCGGACACATGGAAGCTGTCCGAGGCCGAGGAGCTGGTGGCTTTGGCCTCGGCCAAAAGCCGCGTCTACCAGGTGGGCCAAAACCGCCTGTTCATGACCGCCATCCAGAAGGCCAAAAGCTTCTTTGCCGATACCCCGGTGGACTTCATCGCCGTGGAGAAGAGCAAGAAGGTCCTCACTACCGACGCCGAATACCTCCTGGACGACGGCATCCACGTGCTGTCACCGCTCATGCACCTGGCGGGCGACATCACCGAGGTCCTCGGCGCGATGCATGTGGAGAACAGGCTACTGTCGGCACACTTCCGCCTGGCCTCCGGGGGCGCGGGCACGCTCACCCAGCATGTGGACGCCGGCTACTGGGTGGAGCGGTTCCAGATGCACGGCCCACAGAAGAGCGCCAATATCATCACCCCCGATCACGTGGAGCTGTACCAGGGCCAGGAGCAGGTGGGGGGCAACTCGGTGGGCCGCCTGCCCATGCTGTTTGATCCGGCGAGTCTCCTGGGCTTCCGGGAGGCCGTGGGCCACTTCCTGGACTGCGTGGAGAGCCGCGCCGAGCCTATCGGCTCCGCCGCGAGTCTGCTGCGAGTGCACGAGGTGATGAACGAGGTGTTTGCGATGGCCGGGATCGGGAAGCTGTAGGGCGCGGGCCTGTACCGCGCCCTACACTCGCAGCCGTTCCTGGGACCGCGGGCGTCTCGCCCGCACTGCCGTTGCCTTCGTGGAGCGGGCTTTCCACTCACATTATGCAGGTTCCGGGCGGGCGCCGACTCACGTCGCCTCACCCCCCCGGCCCCGCCTCTCGGCGTCTCTCCGAGCCGCTTGTACTCGCCGATACGACCGGCGAGACGGGATGAGGGGGGAGAACGGTCCCGCCTTGCGGGACGAGCATTTCGGGCGCGATTGAGGCCAAATGTGGCTCCAATGCGTTCATGCACAGTGTGAGTTTCCAGCCCGCCATCATCGCCATCCCCCAACCCGGCCGGCGCGGTACGGGCCCGCGCCCTACAGCACGACATCCCCGGCTGCCACCATCGCTCTTCCCTACTCCCCGATCACCTCAAAGAAGCCCTCCCCCTCCCCGCCGAAGGTCGCCTCCCGCGCGCTGATTTCCTCCGTCTTCACGGTCAACCCGTCGTGGCAGATCACTATCGGCCTGGTCTTGAACGGGAGAGTGAAGGGAACCGTCTCGCCCGCGGCGGCGCGGCCCGTCAGGCGACGCTCGGACTTGCCATTGGGCCTCTGGTCATACGTGAAGAGCCCCAGAAAGGAGACGGGACCCTCCACCGCCTCGAGGCGCACGCGGTGGAGCCCGAAGCCCAGACCCAACACTCCCCTGCGGTTCTCCATGAAGCGCTCTTGGCCCTCGATGTCCACGAAGGGCACGTTCGTGGGCTGCAGGAGCTTCTCGGCGTCATCCACCAGTACGCGGAGCGTGCCGCCGGCGGGGGTGTCTACGTAGGCCACGGAAAGGTCCGTGCAGACCACGTCGATCTGCAGGGCCTCCCCACCGGCCAGTGTCACCACTCGGCTCCCGTACGGAGCCCCCCACTCGGAGGTGAAGTCCGTCACCGCCGCGGCCCCGGGCCGCCACAGCGGACTGTCCATCCCGATGAAGCGGCGGTTGGGGCAGACCTTGGCATCGACGTAAGTCAGCTTCGCGCCGGTGCCCTCAAGCTCGAGGACATGGCGGTCGCCCAGCCTGCAGCGGCCGTGGCGAAACAGGGAATTGCGGATATCGCGGTTGCTCATGCCCCGGCGGGCCGAGAGCTTCTCCCCATCCACATGGGGAATGGGATCGCCCTCGTCCGTGACCCCCCAGCAGTTCACGGCCGTGTCGTCGAAGATGAACTTGCCCCCCACGATGCGCGGGCTGTCGGGGCCGTAGGTGACCATCTCGCCTTCCCAGCCGTAGGTGTTGGCATGGACCCGCTCGGGAAGCTGAAGCTGTGCCACTCCGGGCTCAATGGGCTCCCAGCACTCGAAGGCCCGCTCGAGCTGCTTGAACCACAGATAGTGCCCGGCCGCCTGGGGGTGGCCGTCGCTGGGCACCAGCGCTCGGGCATTGCACCAGCGGGTCACGTCGTCTCCCACCTTGCCGTAGTCCAGGTATGGGATCTGGTAGCGCAGTCCGAGGGCCTTGAGATCGCCGGGGTTGGGGGTATAGCCGCCGGCGTTCTGAAACTGGCAACACAGCATCTCCGTCTCCGGATAGTGCCTTTGCAGCCAGCGGATCGTGGCCTCGAACACGGCCACCTCGTCCGGGGTGTCGGTCTTCTCATTGGCCCCGCTGCCGAAGATGACCAGGTCCGGCCGGGGCCCCTCGGGGCGGGAGAACAAGCCCGGATACAACTCCTGCCACGTCTTGCCGGGGGCATGGCCGTTGGTCCCCTCCCCCGGCGGGATGGAAAGCGAGCAATAGTCCGCCAGGCCCGAATGGGCCTCGCCCACGCAGGACCCGTCGCAGGCCATGATGTTGAGCAGTAGCTTGCTCACCGGCAGGTCGAACTTGCGCATCAGCTCCAGCCGCAGCCGGCCGGCATAGCAAAAGTAGTGCTGCCACCAGCCGATGTAGCCCGCCAGGTCCGGGCGGCCCACCTTCTCGGGCTCGAAGGCCCTGTCGGAGAGCGGCTGCTTGAAGGTGGGGGAAGCCGGGTCCTCGTCGTACAGGTACAGGGGCGGGTTGGCGCTGCCCCGGTCGATACTGGAGCCCATCAGGATGATGTGGACCGGCTCGCCCTTGAGGAGCTTCTGCATCGTGCGCGGGATATGCCGGTAGGTGGGCACCATCCTACGTGCCTCGGCCAGGCCCGACAGCGCCACGGGCCCACGGCACAGACTGGGGCTCCAGACCCACACATCGCCCTCGGCGGCGGCATTGCTCAGCTCCACCCGGACCCCGATGGTGTTGACATCCGCCGAGTGGGACTCCTCGCCGGGCGTGAAATGGCCGACGATCTCGGCATCCTGGAGGCTCAGCTCCACCGCCCCGACCTGCTCGGAGGAAGCCTGGTACGACTGTGCCACCACCAACTCGCCCCGCGAGTGCTTCGGGAACTCCCGGTCATCGCCCATGCCGAAATCCGACGGCTTCCACCGCCCGTCCTCGCTGTCGAGCTTCATGAGCTTGACAGCAGCATGCAGTGCCCCGGCCGCGGGTTGGTGGCCGCGTACCACGAAGCTGATCCGATCCCCGTGGGCCAGGCCCGCCTCGGGAAGCGTGAAGAACTGGTACAGGCGCTTGTTCGGGGCGATGCGGACAAGGTTGCCCACGGAGTCTGCGGGCCGGACCGCCGGGTCCACATGGGCCTCGCGGACGACGGTCACATCACCCCAGGCGTCGGTGTTCCAGAAGGCCACATTGTGGGAAGTGAAGGCCTCGGGCTTTCCCAGACGGTGTGGGGTGAAGGCATGGAAGTCGAAGCGGGGATTGAGCAGGAGGTTCATCGGTTGGGTGGTCTCCTGGCAAAGAGCGGTGCAGGCGAGGACAAGGAGGCATAGAGCGGCGAGACCAAAGCGGGCATGGCGCATGGAGGCTGCTCCCGACACGCAGGGTGGCTGAGACGCTGCGGGGCTATTCGGTAACCGACGGCATTGCACCTCTGAGGAGCCTGTTGGGAGCCCCCCGGATAGTATGCCATCTAGGGAATGTCGATGAAGAGGCCCAGTTGGCAAACAACTGCCGTGTATCCCTGTGGTGTCACTGGGGCAGTATTCATGCCCTCCAGGCACCCATAGCCGACCATCGCCTGCCCACCTGCGAGCGCATCTGAAGGCCCTTCGCGCGCCTCCTGAGACTTTTCTACAGCCTCTCGGAAGGACACCGTGCGCGGCCGGCGAACACTATCCCCAGTGGCGCAGTGGTGGCGAGTGTAGATTCCTCAACCAGCCTGAGGATAGTCTGAGGAGGCTGATATGAGAAGGCAAGGTTTCACCCTGATTGAGTTGCTGGTTGTTATCGCGATCATCGCGATCCTGGCCGCGATTCTGTTCCCCGTCTTTGCGCGTGCCAGGGAAAAAGCAAGGCAGACAAGCTGTCTCTCCAACGTCAAGCAGCTCGCGCTGGCGGGAGTGGCGTACTCCACGGACTACGATGAGAAGATGGTTCTCCGTAACGGCGGGGCGAACTGCGACGCAGGCCTCCGCACCGGTGGGCTGGCACCCCACCTCCTCTATCCCTATGTCAAGAACACCCAGGTCTATATGTGCCCCAGCCGCGACACCAGCACCGCCGGGTTCTGCGGCAATTGCAGCGCCGCGGCTCTGGCCCAGTTGCCCAGGTCGAGCTACCAGCTCAACTGCATGTTCGGCAGTGGAGTCGTGAGCATGGGCGATCTCCATAGGCCGGCGGAGCTGTTCTTCATGGGTGACTCGGCCGGCGGCAACTACTGGCGCCCGATCACCGACCAGACCGGCTGTGACTGCGGCCTCGTGGACAGGCACAACGGCGGCATCAACGTGGCGTTCTGCGACGGCCATGCCAAGTGGGTCAAGTCCGACAAGGCCCACGGCACCAAGGCGATCGTTACCAGTGGTCAGTACCTGCCCTGGAGCAACAGGGAGGTCTACCCGCCGGGGTACTAGGGGTCCGGCCGAAAAGTCTGGCTGGTCCGTTTCATGCCGTTCTGGAGCGTCGGCGTCGCAGGCGCCGCTTGGGCGAAGGATCTCGCCACATGCCGGGAGATTCCTCGAGCTGCTCCCTCCGGGAGCGGACGCTCTCAGAATGACAC
>CAYRFY010000326.1:0-8853 GCA_964423635.1 uncultured Armatimonadia bacterium
GCTCCTGCGGGGACGGGTCGGGGAGGAGCCTCTGGGCAAGGTCTGGGAGGACATCTACGAGCCCACCGCCTTCCTGGTGGGCTTCGCCGATGACAACACCCCCGGCGACTACGGCAAGGTCATTCCCGGCCTGTTCGGCGACCCCGTCGACGTGGCCAGGCTCGTGCCCACCGCGACGCTGGAGAAGCTGGCCGCCCAGGTGCTCAAGCTCCGTCCCTCCCAGATCGTGGCGGTGTCGCTCACCAATGACGCCCAGTTCCCCGGCATCCCGCAGTTCCGGCTCATGGGCCAACGCTTCATCCTGGACTCCTACGTCTTCCAGCACATGGTGGTGCCCTTCGTCGGTGAGGCCAGGGACGCTCCGAACGACCCCGGGGCCTTCAACAAGCGCACCTTCCCCATGGGTCTGGACGTCATGAGTGCCCTGGGTTCCCAGCGGGCCTACCAGATCGCCGACGAGGTCTACAAGCAGACCCGCTTCGCCAACTATGACAAGCAGTCCAGGAAGCTGCGGGCGGAGATCGACAAGTTCGATGACGAGCGATGGACCTCCAACACCTACTACGGCTGGCTGCATGCGCTGAAGTTCCTGCTGCAGGAGAAGAAGGAAGGCTACCCAGGGTTCATGCAGGGCGTGGCGTGGACGGACAAGCAGCTCCATGCGGCTCTGGGAAGCTGGGCCGAGCTTAGGCACGACACCATCCTGTACGCCAAGCAATCGGTGGTGGCCGAGTGTGGCGGCGAGGGCGGAGAGAAGGAACCGCCGCCGCCCCCGAAGGGGTACGTGGAGCCCGAGGTCCTGATGTACTGGCGTCTGGGCCTGCTGGCGACCCAACTCAAGGAAGGTCTCTCGGCCCGCAAGCTCCTGGCCGACGAGGGCCTCGCGGAGACCTTCGACGAGTTGATCTCGCTGCTGAAGTTCCTGCAGGAGGTCTCCATCAAGGAATTGGAGGGCAAGACGCTGACCACCGAGGAGTATGAGGGGATCGAGTTCTACGGCGACAAGCTGGCGCGCCTGAACCTGTACTCCAAGCGCGGGGCGGCCGGCGATGAGATCACGAGCATGACGGACAAGGACATGGCCGTGGTGGCCGACGTGCACACCGGCCCGCTGGGCGATGGCGACTACGCCCTGGAGGAGGGCGTCGGGCACGCCAGCGAGATCTACGCCGTCTACCCGTGCGAGGGCAAGCTGCTCATCGGCCGCGGGGCCACGTTCTCGTACTACGAGTTCACCGTACCGGTCGCCAAGCGGATGACTGATGAGGACTGGCAGGAGCGTCTCTCGGGCGAGGACAAGCCCAGGCCGCCGGAGTGGGTGCTGGGCTTCATGAGCAAGTACCCGCGGGAGGGCGACGAGTCGATCGAGGTGGACGTCGCGCCGACGTTCACGAGGGGTGGGTGCTAGCCCTACGATCGCCGATCAGCCACCAGGGAGGCAGATGCCGTCCCGGAGCGGCCGGGTCGCGGCACCCATCTTGCCGTCCGTGGGGCGGGCTTTCCCGCCCGCCCTGTCGTCCGTGGGGCGGGCTTTCCAGCCCGCCTCGCCGTTCGTGGGGCGGGCTTTCCAGCCCGCCAAACCGAGCCCCGCTACTGACACCCAACCATGGCGACGCCGCCCGCCCGCCGTCGGCCCCTCGCGGGAGCATCAGACCTGCCGCCCCGGTGCCTCGGGCCTGTCTCGCGGGCCCGGCGACCTCCGGGGCAGCGTCCGGCTCCTGGTCGCCCTTGCGGCGATGGCCCTCTGCCTGTCGGGCTGCCACCGGGAGGACCGCGGCGGCGTCGTGACGCTGGCTTGTGTCGGCGACATCATGCTCGGCCGCGACGTGGCGCGGACCTGTGCGGAGAAGGGCGATGCCTATCCCTTCTCCGCACTGGGCGACCTTCTGAGCTCGCCCGGCATCACCTGCGGCAACCTCGAGGGCGTGCTCTCCCACGGCGCCACGCGATACCCTCGCGTCAATTCCCTGTTCGCTCCGCCACGCATGGCCGGAGTGCTGCAGGCCGCCGGGTTCGATGTGCTGAGCCTGGCCAACAACCACGCCATTGACTGTGGCAGGCCCGGGCTCCGTACCACGCTGGGAGCTCTGCAGGGGGCCGGCATCACCCCCGTCGGTGCCGGCGCGACCCTCGCCGAGGCGCGGAAGGGAGCGGTGCTTTCCGTCCGCGGCCTGCGCGTGGGCTTCATCGCCTACAGCGCCTTCCCCTACACCGACTTCGTCCACGATCCCGACAGAGAGAGCATCCTGAAGCTCAATGAGGACGCCCTGCGGGCCACGCTGCCGGCCCTGGGTGCCCGGAGCGACTGCCTGGTGGTCTCGGTGCATTGGGGTAAGGAGGGTGTCCGGCAGACCAGCGCCTACGAGCGACGACTGGCCCACCTGTGCATCGACCTGGGTGCCGACGTGGTGATCGGCCACCACGCCCATGTCCGGGGGGAGGTGGAGAGCTATCGAGGAGGTGTGATCGCCTACTGTCTGGGGAACCTGGTCTTCGACGAGTACAGCTATGGGGGCAATGAGGGTTACGTGCTGCTCTGCGAGCTGGGGCGCGAGGGCCTGCGGCGTTACGAGACGGTGGAGGTAGATGTTGTGGGGTGCCAGGCGCGGGTGGTGGGGGAGAGGTAGCGCGGGCAGGGCCATTTCCGCGGGGCCACAAAGGGCCCGTTGCGTCCCGCCCCTGGTGGGGTGCCATTGCCGTGTGTCTTTGCCGTCGTGGGGCGGTGTTGCCGTGTGTCTTTGCCGTCGTGGGGCGGGCTTTCCAGCCCGCCGCCGTTGCCCCTTGCATGATGTTTGTGCGCTGAGAATCGAGGTCGTCGGCGCCCTCCTCTTCTCCCTCCTCTGCTCAGCCGTTCTCCGCCATCCTTCGGCCTTCTCGGTGCCTCTCCCTCTGCGTGTTAGGACGTCCTCCGTGGAACTCCGTGCTCTCCGTGGTGAGACGTCTGCCGTTCCCCGCCGTTCTCCTCCGTTCTCGCCCCTCACACAGGTATTGCCGCCCCCCGCAGGGAAGAGACTACCTGCCGCTGTCGACCACCCTCTGAACCGGAGGTAGTGCTGTGCAACGTTCACTCATTGTCGTTCTCCTCGCTGCGGCCTCGCTCGCTCCCTGTCTCGCCATCAATCAGGACGATCTCGGCCGTGGAGACAAGCTCCGCGTGGTCGTGGACAAGGTCCTCATGGCCTCCAACGGCTGGGTCATGACCGAAGACCATGTGCGGGAGATCGCCCAGGCCGGGTTCAATGTACTGTCCCCACGTCTGGGAAATGACGACATGGCGGAGGTGCGCAAGATCGCCGCTTTGGCCGAGAAGCACGGCATCTTCCACCTTCCCTGGATGCGAGGGTCCCTGGCCACCAAGACCGGCGTCAAGATGGTCTGGGCCGACGGCAGCGAGCAGGACATCTACAGCCCCAATGCCCATGAGTTCTGGCAGTGGACGGAGGATCTGGTCCTCAACTACGCAAGGATCAGCACCGAGTACGCCTCATTGTTCGGCGTGTTCTTGGACTACGAGAACTACGCCTCGGGCAGCAAGGGCGGCAACTGCTACGGGCTTTCGTATGACACGAAGATCCTCGGCGATTTCGCGCAGGCAGAGGGTATCAAGCTACCCGCGTTAGCCCCGGATCGGCGCTACCCGTGGCTCAAGGAAGAGGGGCTGCACGAGCGGTTCGAGGCCTTTCAGATCAACCACTGGAGAGAGCGCTGCCGGGCGCTGCGTGAGGCTGTGGATGCCATCAACCCCAGATTCCAGTTCTGCGTCTATCCGGCTCCCGGGACCCTGTTCATGACCGAGGCCGTGTGGCCGGAGTGGGCCACCGAGCAGGCCCCCCTGATCCTGGCCGATGCCACCACCTACGGCCGTCCCACGGGGATGATGCCCCACAAGGAGGCGCTGCAGGCCAATCGCGAGGCGCTGAGCGCGAATCTGAAGATGGCGCAGCAAAGCGGCCTGCCCATGATCTACATGGGGGGTATCGACCCGGTGGTGCAGGGCGCCGACCCGGAGTTCTCCGGCAAGAACGCCGTCATGTGCGCCGATGCCACGGACGGCTACTGGATCTTCTACGAGGGCCCCACATACACCAAGCAGGACCACGCAGACTACTGGAAGTGGTTCACCTGGGCCAACGGCAAGATCGCGACCGGTGATTTCGCCGCCCAATACGAGCCCCGGGAGACCACGGACGAATGCGGCGCCACGGAGCTTGTCAAACAGACCGACAAGCCCCAGTTGGGCATCTACGGGCTCAAGTCCCACATGCGCCAGATGCTCGAGGAGGAGGGCACCTTCGAGGTCCACGAGCTGGGCAGCATGGTCCCCGGCTACTTGAGCGGCTTCGATGTGATCGTGCTGCAGAACTTCAACGTCACGTTGGCCTACGACAGCGAGTGGGTGCAGGCCTTCCGTCGATACGTGCAAGAGGGCGGAAGCCTCCTGCTGGGTCACGACACGGCGTGGTTCATGGACAGCCCCTTCCCGGAGATCGCGGTGCGCGACATTCCCACCCAGAGGGTAGAGGCGGAGCGGCATGTGGTGGAGACCGAGCTGCGTGTGGTGGCGAGGCCCAGGTCACTGGGCGGCGTGGCGATAGGGACGCAGTTCTCCAGCGCCTTCCGCGACCACATGATCTTCAAGGTCGGCGAAAGCGGCGTGACGGCCATCGAGAACACCTTCGGCGACCCGGTATACGTACTGGGCCTGTTCGGCCGGGGCAAAGTGGCCTTCTCGGGCTGCTACTATGGCTACACGAAGGAGCTGGAGGGCACCGAACGCCGGGTGTTCTTCGGGCTATTGGATTGGCTGAGAGACAAGTAGGCGCACGGCGGCGCCACCGGGCGCGCCATAGGTCCAGTCTGCCACGCCCTGTCCTCCGTGCCGTCCCGGGGCGGCGCGGTCCCCGCGAAGCCGGAGTCTCAAGCGTGCTCCAGCCCCCCGGGAGCGCCCAAGTGCAGTGCTCGCAACGGTGCATGGCGACGGCGAGGCCACCAGTACGACGAGCGGCCGCAACATCACCCGCAGCCGGAGGCGATGGATATGCAGGAGGTCGTCGAGTACGATCGGCTGTTGCCCTACCAGTTTCGGGCCCGCATGCTGCAGGCGCCCCTGGCCTATGTGCCCATGGGTTCATTGGAGTGGCACGGCGAGCACATGGCCATCGGCAATGACTCCATCAAGATGCACGGCCTGATGGTAGAGGCCGCCCGCATCGGCGGCGGCATCGTCTTCCCGCCCATCTTCTTCGGCATTCCGGGAATGACCGACTTCCAGCCACCTCATGAGTTCAACGGCAATATGCCCTATGAGGAGCCTCTGATCCGCGCCCTGCTGGTTCGCACTCTGGAGGGGCTACAGCGCGTTGGCTTCAAGGCGGCGATCTTGGCCACCGGGCATACCTGCGGCGAGCAGCGGCAGCTCATGCGCGATGTGGTGAGCGACTATACCGGGACGATGCGCGTCGTCGGCACCGATGACGCCTCCTTCGGCGACGCCATGGGGCATTTCAGCGATCATGCCGCCAAGTGGGAGACCTCGATCCTGTGGTACCTGCATCCGGAGTTGGTGGACATCCATCGCCTGGAGCACGACACCTCGATACCCAATGCCGGGGTCTTCGGCGACGACCCGCGTCTGCACGCCTCCCGTGAATTGGGTGAGCAGGTCGTGGCGCAGATCGCCCGGGAGATCGCCGAATTGGGCCGCAGCCTCCTGCAATGAGGCGATCGACTTCTCGTGGCTCCCCCGAGGGGGGGACTTCCCTGGATCGTGTGCGTCGTCGGGCCCCTGTGCCCTGTTGGAGGAACGCGCTACCATGCCGCAGACGAGCACCCGCAATGCGACCCTGGACGATGTCCCGATTCTGGCCATCTTCGAGCGTGAGATGGCCCGTGTGAACTTTCCCGATGATCCCATCGAGGACCTCGACTATCACTCCGACAGGCTCTACAAGGCCCTGACCCGCGAGCCGGAGGGGATGGTAGTGCTGTTCAATGCCCAGACCGAGGAGATCCTGGCCTGGCTATGGGCGGTGACCAAACGCACCCTGGCCACAGGCGAGAGCTATGGGGTCCTGCAGAGCATCTACGTGCGCCCGCAGGCGCGGCGCAGCGGCCTGGGGACCCTGCTGGCCCAGTATGCACTGCGTTACTTCGAGGGGCTCGGAGTTCGTCGAATAGTCGCCAAGGCCCATGCCGAAAACACCGCCGGTATGGGCCTACTGGACAAGGCCGGCTTTCGCAGTACGCACATATCCTACGAGCAGCCCCTGACGAAGCCGGACGGCTAGAGGTCCGGCCGAAAAGCCCACATTCGCGTGGGAGTGTCGTTTTGAGAGCGTCTGTTCCCGGAGGGAACAGCTCGAAGAATCTCCCGGCATTCAGTGGGATTCTTCGCTATCTCGCTGCGCGAGATGGACGCTCAGAATGACATCGTCACGGCAGCCTCGGCTTTTCGGCCGAACCTCTCGGACCCACGTGGGCCCCGCGCTCCGAGCCCTGCAACCACACGTCACAGGAGAATCGCCATGTCCTTTGCCGACCACATCGAGGCCGCCGTACAGCGTGCCATGGAGCAAGGCCAGATCCCCGGCGCCGTCATCCTCATCGGCCGCGGCGCCGAGGTGCTCTACCACGGAGCCATGGGCAGTCGCATGCTCATCCCCGAGACCCGGCCGATGGAGATCGACACCCTCTTCGACATGGCCTCGGTGACCAAGCCTGTGGCGACGGCCACCGCGGTGATGCAGCTCGTGGAGGCCGGGGAGATCTCCCTGCGCGACCCGGTCTCCCGTTTCCTCCCGGATTTTGCAGGAGAAGGCCGGCAGGAGGCCACTATCCGCCACCTGCTCACCCACTCCTCCGGCATCCCGGCGTACAAGAACTATCTGCACACCTTCGGCCCCGAGATACCTGCGTCCCAGCGGCGCTCGCGTGTGGTGGAGGATATCTGCAGACTGCCTTTGGAGTTTGCGCCGGGCACGGGCTTTACCTACACCTGCCTGGGCTACATCCTGCTGACCTCCATCGTCGAAAAGGTCAGCGGCACGACGCTGGACCGATTCTCCTCGGAGCGGATCTTCGCGCCGCTGGGCATGGCGGACACCGGTTTTTGTCCCTCGGAGAGCCTCCTGGCCCGCTGTGCGGCCACGGAACCGCTGCCCGAAGGAGTCCTGGTGGGCGTGGTTCACGACGAGAACGCCCGCTACCTGGGGGGTGTCGGCGGCAATGCGGGGCTGTTTTCCACAGCGGCGGACTTGTCGCGCTACATGCAGGCCTTCCTCGGCGGCGGCGCCCTGGACGAAGCACGAATTCTCTCGCCGGCCACAATAGCGCTGATGACGACGCCTCAGTCCCGGGTCCCCGACGGCATCCGCAGCGTGGGCTGGGACATCGACAGCGCCTACACGCCCCAGGTGCGGGGAGAGATCGCGCCCCGCGACACCATCGGCCACAGCGGCTACACCGGCACCTCGATCTGGGCCGACGCCAAGACGGGAGCCTACACTATCATCCTCACCAACCGTGTGCATCTGGGGCGGGACAAGGACGTCTCCGCGCTGCGTCGGGAGGTGGCCAACATCGCCGCTTCGGAGCTGTACCGGGAGCCCACGGTTCGCATGCGCTACCGCAGCCATACACCGGTGCTGACGGGGCTGGACGTCGCGGCGGCTCAGGGCTTCCCGGAGCTTGCGGGCAAGCGGATCGGCTTGATTGCGAACCACACCGGGATCGACCGGGAACGCCGGCATCTACTGGACCTGCTCCTGCAGGCACCGGAGGTGACGGTGGGAGCGATCCTCTCCCCGGAGCACGGGTTCGCCGGGCTGCTGGACGAGGTGGTGCCCTCCGGCGAGCACGAGAGTGGGCTGCCGATACACAGTCTCTACGGCGAGACCCAGTCGCCGACGCCGCAGATGCTGCAGGGCCTGGATGCCCTGGTCTACGACATCGCCGACGTCGGGGTGAGGTTCTATACCTACACCACGACAATGACCCTGTGCATGAAGGCCGCCGCGGAGGCGGGGATTGGATTCGTCGTCCTGGACCGTCCCAATCCCATCAATGCCGTTGACATCGAGGGCCCTGTGCTGGACAAGCCGTACAATGTACTGTCCTCGTGGCACCCGGTGCCGCTACGCCACGGCCTGACCTCCGGCGAGCTGGCCCGGTGGTCGGTGGGCGAGTACGGGATTGGGTGCGATCTCACGGTGGTCCAGTGCCGGGGCTACAAGCGACGCATGTGGTTCGACGACATGGGCCTGCCCTGGATCAACCCGTCCCCGAACATGCGTAACCTCAAGCAGGCCATCCTGTACCCGGCCATCGGGACACTGGAGTCGACCAACATCTCCGTCGGCCGCGGGACGGACACACCCTTCGAGCTATTCGGGGCCCCGTGGATGGACGGCGACCGCCTGGCGCGACGGCTCAACGATCTGGAGATGACGGGACTGTCCTTCGTGCCGATCCAGTTCACTCCGGATACCCGGGAGTTCGCCGGGGAGCTTTGCCACGGGGTCTACGTGATGCTGGAAGACCGCCATCTGTTGCGGCCGGTGGAGGCGGCGGTGCGCATTGCGCTGGTGCTGCGGGAGCTGTGGCCGGATGTGTTCAAGTACGAGAAGCTGCACCACCTGCTGGGGAGCAGGGCGGCGGTGGAGGCCATCGGCGCCCTGCGCTCGGCCGAGGAGATCGTGGCGGGCTGGGACGAGGGCATCGAGGCCTATCGGCGGAAGAGGAGCGGGTACCTGTTGTACGGATAGGGGAGAGGCAGGGGAGAGGCAGGGGAAAGGCAGGGGAAAGGCAGGGGAGAGGCAGGGGAGAGGCAGGGGAGAGGCAGGGGAGAGGCAGGGG
>CAYRFY010000327.1:0-3487 GCA_964423635.1 uncultured Armatimonadia bacterium
GAACGGGCAGGGGGACAACCTGTGCGTTGTCCCCTTGACCCAATGGTGCAGGGGCGGAGCACCGCGCCGTCCGCCGTTCGCCGTAAGGCGTGGGTCGCGATGTGGCCGGTGGGAGAGCCGCTGTCGAACGGCGGCGGCCTACCCGGGGGCGTCCCCGAAGTCCGGAACCTCCATCAGCTCGCCGCCGCGCTTGGCCGATTCATGGGCGATGAGCCCCGGCACCATGTACCTGGCCGCCTGCCAGACGTTGTTGGGCGGGATGTCGCCATCCACGCAGGAGCGGACGAAGTCGTCGACCAGGAATTGGTGTGAACCGTTGTGGCCGTTGGGCAAGCCAATGAACTCTCTGGGTAGCCGCTCCAGGGGGTGCACCCGCGAGGCGCCTGAGTGGGTGCCATCGGCGGAGGTCACCTTGGCCATGGCACCGGTGACCTCGGCGGCCGGCACCCCGCTGCAGGACAGCAGGTCGTTGAGGTCCTGCATCTGCGCCCGATCCTTGGTCACCCAGACCTTCGCGTTCGCCTGCTCCTCGTAACTGCCCTGCGTACCGTACAGGCTCATGCCCACGGTTCCAGGGTGCCCGATGCGCCGGAACTCGCTGATCCGGCAGGCGCTGCCGTCGGACATCGAGAACAGCGCCACCTCATTGCTGAAGGTGTTGTTCCAGATGTTGACCCCCGGCTCGTAGATGCCGTCCTCGTGGTGGTCCACGAAGCCCTGGCAGGAGACCCGGGTCATGTGGGCACCCGTGACGGAGATCACCATGCTGGTGGAGTGGGTCGGATAGTACATGGGAGGGCCGCCCGCCAGCTCCAGCCAGTTTTCACCACCCCGCCACTTCGCCACATCATAAAGGCCGTGATCCCAGTCGTGGAGGTACTCGGCCTCGGCGTAGACGACCTGACCGAAGTCGCCCTTCTCAAACCTCTCGCGGCAGTAGAGGGTGCAGGGATAGTAGTAGCTGGTCTCGCCGATCATGTAGACGAGGCCGGTGTCCCCAACGGCCTGTACCAGGTCTGTCATCTCCGCCATGCTGACGGCGGCCGGCACCGCGGAGTACACATGCTTGCCCGCGCGCAGCGCCTGCACGGCCTGGGGCGCATGCAGCCAGTGCTGGGTGATGATGGCAACGGCGTCCACATCGGTCTGGCACAGCGCGTCCAGGGAGGGGGATGTCTTTGGGATGCCGAATTTGGCCGACTTGGCCGCCAGCTTCTCGGCATCCAGATCACACAGCACCACCTCGCTCACCAGTGGGTGCGCCTTGAACAAGGGGATGAAGTTCTCGGCGAAAGCGCCGACCCCGCACACGCCGACCTTGATAGCCATGGGCAACCTCGGGAATAGACGGGATCCGATCTCACTGCGGACGGGTTCACCGGAGCGTTGCCGAACACCTTCACCCACCGCGTCGCCGTGGCCGCACGGGGCCGGGGCGGAGCTGGACGCTTCACAGCTCCCCAGAGGTTTGCTGCCGCAGGCAGACCGCCGACCCCGGCGGAACCTCCCCGCGCTGCCGATTGCTAACGCAGGCAGAGGTCCCATCCCGCAGCCCTCAGAAGCAGAAGGGAGACCAACCACTGTTGCCCCGCACCCCACGCCTGCTGCTTTCGGCCGCGCTGCTGTCCTGCCTACTCGGAGGCTGCGCCCGTCGGGGCGACGAGAGTGCATTGCGCCCCGCCGCCCCGGGCCCTACTGCGCCGCCGGGCCACGAGACCCCGGAGGTCGCCGAGGCTTCTCCCGTCCCGCCGCCGGCCGTCTCCCGATCGGAAGGTGCCCCTGTTCACGAGCACGCACGCTCCCATGACCCCGGCGAGGAATGCGAGGACGCCTGCTGCCGTGAACCGGAGGGCCGTCCGGAGGGCACCGCGGTCTTCGCGCCACCGTCCAAGACGACCTTGCTCCGCCGGGGCGACCCACAGGGCAAGCGGGTCGCTCTCACCTTCGAGGGCTCACCGGTGCCGGATTCGACCAGCCGCCTGGTTGCCCTCCTGCGCGCCTACGACGCCAAGGCCACCTTCTTCATAGTAGGAGAGCAGCTTGAGGGCAATCGGTATTACGTGGACGGCATCGTGGCCGAGAAGCACCTGATCGGCAATCAGACCATGGCCGGTAGGCCCCTTGCGGGTCTCTCGCGCGAGGAGATGTCCAGGCAGATCAAGACCTGCGACGACCTGCTGGAGCATATCGTCGGTCAGCTCTACGACGCCGCACGGACCCAGATGCGGCTGCTGAGGCCCCCGGAGGGCCGCAGCGATAGCGCCCTGATGGAGGTGGCCGGGAGCCTGGGATATACGGTGGTCCTGTGGTCGGTGGACGGGACGGCGGACGAATACGAGTCGGGGGAGAGGCTGGCCAAGCGCGTCTGCTCACAGATGAAGAGTGGCTCGATCGTCCGTCTCCAGGACGGCCCCGAGGCCACTGCCCGGGCCCTTCCGAAGATCCTCGAGTATCTTCGAGACGAGGGCTACGAGTGCGTGACGGTGGACGAGATGCTGGAATAGCAGGTCACGAGTCTGCGGGTCACGGGTCGCGAGTCAACGGCGTTAACGGTCCCGCCTCGCGGGATCAACGGCTTCGCGAAGCGAGGTGATTCAGCGGCCGCCCCAAGTCCGCCACGGCGCAGTCTGCGTGCCCGCCGCCGCTTCACCCGAAGGCCTTCGTCACTCCGGCGGCGAACCTTGGTGTCATCGCTCACTTCGCCGTGACGAAAGGTGACATCATGCGCATTGCGCCCATCCTCTTTCTTTTCCTCGTTGCTGCCTCATGTATCGCTCAGACGCTCGACATCCCTAACGCCACCTTCGAGGCCGACGAGGACGCCAACGGCCTCCCCGATGGCTGGAGCCTCGAGGGCGCGTCGGCGGCCGCCTCGGTCGCTCTGGACGACGGGGCGCCCGGCCACGGTCGCTGTGTACGGCTCACCAGCGATGACCCGGGGACGCGCATGTTCCTCGAGGCCCCGCGGGTGCCGGTTAAGCCGGGGGGAGTGTATGTCTTCGAGGCCCGGGTCAAGTCCGAGGGAGTCACCGCCGGCTTCCCCAGCGTGGGCATCGCGCGCTGGAAGGCCGACGGCACCTGGGACGACTGGAGCCAGCCGCTTGTCATCCCGGTGAACCGCGACTGGCAGCTCTACCGGCAGGCGTTCACGATGCCACGGAGCACCGCACAGGCGGTAGTGCGCGTCTGGGTCGAGCGCTTCTGTGGCACGGCGTGGTTCGATGATGTGAAAGTCGGCGAGTACAAAGCTGCGGAGCCGGTGGCGAGCATCGCGCTCGATGACCCGGGAAGCTGGGAGGTGACGGGCGGCGAGGTATCGGTCGCCGACGGCGGGCTGCGGCTCCAAAGCAGCATGCGGCGCGACGATCGGACGCTGTTCCCCGTGGCCCGCATGCGCCATGCCCTGCCCGCGGAGGCCGCCCGGTCGGCCCTGCTGGTGGAGATCGGTGCGGTCCAGGGGCTGTGGGCGGTGAAGGTCCGCGATCGT
>CAYRFY010000327.1:3497-8852 GCA_964423635.1 uncultured Armatimonadia bacterium
GGCCACCGAGAGCACGGGGGTGCACTACTGTGACCTCATGGGCCTCGCGGACACACGAGGCGGCCCACCGGCCTATGTGGAGATACAGGCGCTTGGCGACCTGGCCCAGATAGTGGTGAAGCAGGTGGCCCTTGTGCGGGAGGTGCCGCCGGCGGTTGCCGGTGACGCCGCCCACGCCGACCGGTACGTGGCCGCCGCGCAGGACTTGGGCCCCCTGGAGCTGCCCCGGAGGCATCCGTACATCGCTCTGAACTCCGAACAGATTGAGGGGGTCAGGTCGCGCGGCGAGGCCTATCGAGGCTGGCTGGCCTCGACGGTCAGGGCGGCCGATGCCCTGTGCGCGGCGCCCACCGTCGTGCCGGAGCAGGGCGATGTGTATAGCATGGACTACTTCTGCCCCCAGCACGGCGTGCCCCTGCAGTGGCGGGCCGACTTCCCCCACGAGCACCTGTGCCCGGAGGGCGGCGAGACCCTCACCGGCGCGAAGCTCGATCAGGAATGGCGGATCAACAGGGACATCAACGCTCACCGCAGCAACCGCAGCGCCCTGCGCACACTGGGCTACGCGTACGTCTTCGCCGCGGACGAGAAGTACGCCGGCAAGTCCCGGGAGATCCTGCTTGGGTATGCGGACAAGTTCCCCAACTATCTGTGGCACAGCGGGCGCGGGCAGCTTGTGGCCGAGGGGAACGGGATGCGCGCGGCCTATGAGCCGTTGGGGGAGGCCGGATGGCTGGCCGACATGGTGCTGGGCTACGACCTTGTGGCCGCAAGCCCCGCCTTCACGGAAGCTGAGCGCCGCGCGATCGAGGGCATGTTCCGCGATGATGTGCGGGTCAGTCTGCGATACGATGAGGGGCTCAGTAACCGCCAATGTCACCACAATCTGGCGGTCGGCGCCACCGGCCTGTGCCTGCGCGATGAGACTCTGATTCGTCGCACCGTGGGCAGCTTCCGCTACCAGATGAAATACGGCGTGCTGGGCGACGGGTTGTGGTGGGAATGCTCGCCGGGCTACGGCAGCTACGCGATGAACACCGTGCTCGAACTGGTGCAGATGCTGGGGCGCGCCGGTGTGGACCTCACCGACGAGCCCAAGCTCAAGCTGGCCTTCGACGCCCCGCTGGCGTTTCTGTTCCCCGATCAGACTTTCCCCGGGGTCAACGATTCGCACTGGCGCCCGGCTTTGAGCTGGGATCGGTATGACTACCTGTACGGCATCTACCCCGATCCGCGCTATGCCACGCTACTGTCGGACAAGGACCGCGCCGGAACGCTGACATACCTGCTATACGGCCGCGAGCTGGGTGCGCAAGAGCCGCTCCCGTCCGCGAGCCACCTGTTCCCGCAGGCCGGTATGGCGATGCTCAAGCCCGGCGCGGACCCGGACGCACCGGCGGTGTGTTTCGACTGGGGTCAGACGGTCTCCGGCCACGGGCATGCGGACAAGCTCAACATCCTACTCTACGGCAAGGGAGAGCTGCTGGGCCCGGACAACGGCTCGCGCAGCTACTTCTCTCCCGTCTGGAGGTTTTGGGATCGCCAGACGCTGTCGCACAACACGGTGGTGATCAACGAACGCTCCCAGGAGCACCGCAAGGGCCGCCTGGAGCTGTACGAGGCCCATCCCGGCCTGGCCGTGTGCCAGGCCACAGCCGATGATGTCTACACCGGGCTGCGCCAGCGTCGCACGCTGTTTGCCACCCCCGACTATCTGGTGGACATGTTCCGCGTGGCCCAAGACAGCACCGACCTTGCGCTGCGCCCTGAGCCTGTGGGCGTCATTCCCCATTGGCGCCGGGAGCCGTGGGGGGATGACACGCCCGAGCGGCTGGCGCGAGATAGCGCCCTGCTGCAGCGGACGGAGCATGCCCATCTAGGTCGGTTCGCCGCCCTGGTGGGTCACACGCAGCAAGTGGACGCCGCCTGGGCCACGCCGCCGAGGATGACAACGGGCCAAAACCAGGGCCTGTACCACGCCCAGATCCCCGTCAAGCCCGGAGCGACCTATCGATTCAGCTTCTGGGCCAAGTGCGTGGACGCATCCGGGAACAACGCCGTGACCCTCTACTGGCAGAATGCGGAGGCCAGGGCGTTGGGGCAAGTGACCGTGCCTGTGCCGGCCAACACCACGCAGTGGACCCAGTTCTCCCGGCAGGCCGAGGCCCCCGATGCCGCGGACCATGCGGCCGTCCGCATCGGCTCCAGCGGCAACCCGGGCGTGTTCCTCGTGGACGATCTCACCCTGTGCACCGAAGATGCGCCCGACACAAACGCCCTCGCACTCAATGCCGACTTCGAGACCACGGACACTGCCGTGGCGACCATCGACTGGACCTACCACAACTTGGGAAAGCTCAGTTGTCCCGTGGCCTCCAGAAGCACCGATCTGCAGATGGGCAAGCCGGGAGACGACCCGTACTGGGATGGCGAGAATGGGTACCGATACATGAGCCATCTGCGTACCGGCGACCCCACGACGGATGACTGGAGAGCAAGCTGGGTGGCCGACGAGAGCAACGGCGTCGGGCTGGAGTTGACGATGCTCGGCCAGCCGGGGACGCAGGTTTTCACCGCCGACGGCCAGGGACCGGGAACGATGCGGGTCCCCCTGGTCATTGCGCGACGGCGAAAGGCGGACACCGTGTTCGGGGCCGTGATGGAGCCGGTACGCGGCAAGGGACAGGTGCGCGACGCAAAGCGCCTGCCGTGCACGGTGGACGGCAGGGCGGCCTCCGCGGTGGAGGCCTACGGCGTGGCCGTGCAGATGCCCGATCGTGTCGACTACTACATGGTCTCCTACTCCCAGGGTGAGAAACGCTTCGGTCCGATCACCCTCACCCCGCACGAGGGAGCGCTGAACTGCCTGGCCACAGTGTCTGTTCTGGGCGAGCCAGAGGATGCAGCTCCGGGACCGGGCGGCGTGCTGCGTGCATATGTGGTGGGGGGATCGGTGTCCTGGGGCGGCTGGAAGGTGACCTCCCCGCCCATCTATCATGGGCATGTTCTGTCCTGCGACGATGCGGCCAAGACGTTGGTGGCCGACTGCGCCCTCCCCTCGGGCCGGGCATTGGCCGGGGCGGCGCTCTGCCTCGACTTGCCCTACAACGTGGCGCTGACGGTTGACACGGTGGACAAGACGAAAGAGGGCTGCCTCATCCGGCTGCGTGATCTTCCCAACCTGCAGCCTACCCCCGGCAGCCCCTTCACCATCGCCACCGGCGCGCTGGTGAGTCTACGTGCCCATCGCGTGTACGAGCTGTGGGCCCAGGCGGGGGCCGAGTTGCGCATGCCGTCAGAGCCCGACCTGCGAACGGCCGAGGTGGGAGCGACGGACCAGGCGCTCAGGGACTGCGGCGTCCCGCCCGGAGCCGAGGAACTGGTGGTGCGCCTCGGCGAGGCGGATGTGCCGGAGCGAAGGGCGTACCTGGTTTTGGACCGACCCGTGGGCGGCAGCCTGTCCGACACGACCCCGCCGGCACTGACCTCGATCGAGGTGGACGGCAGGGCGGTGCAGCCGGCGGCGTACCTGCAGCTCCCTCGCTCGCCAGGGCGCCTGGTGGTGGTCTTCGCCGACGACGGTTCGGGCGTGTCCCCAGAGCCCGTGCGGTTCCTGTTGAATGGCGAACCGGCGGCCGCTGACGCAGGGGTGACCTTGACCCGGGAGGGTGGTCCCGGAGCCCTGCAGGTGACCGTCGCCGGCGACGGTGGTACACGGCTTCAGACCCTTCATCTGGCGGTGAGTGACAACTCCTTGCTCCGCAATGAGAGCCTCTTCACCCTCCGGGTCGTTCAGGCCGCGCAGGCCGTGGCACTCGGGGACGCAAGTGGAGGTCGGGCGGTGGCCCTCACGGGGGGGCAGGCGGAGATTGAGATGAAGCTGGACCTCCCGGCCGGGGACTACAAGCTGGACCTTGTCGGCTACGGCCCCGACCTGGGCTCAAACTCCTTGTGGCTGGCGGTGGACGGCGAGCGCGTCGATGATGTGGTACACCTGCCTGTGGGGAGGCCGGGGAGCTGCAGCAGGGATGTGGACATCACGCCCGCCCTGCCCCGGTTCCGCGTGGCCACGGCGGGTGAGCACACGCTGCGCCTCACGTTGCGCGAGGCCCCCGGGACCGTGATAGACAGGGCCTCCATCGTGGGTGGCGGCGGGGTGGTCGCCGAGGCGGAAGCGGAGGACATGGGGTGGTAAGAGACCACGGCCTCGCCCGCTTGGGCGCCTCTCTTAGCCTTGGGCGGCCCGGCCTGCGCCCAGGTCGGCGCACCCTGACCGGCGCCGGCGCTGAGAGAGCCGCAATCGAGGAGTTGCTCCACAGCCCTCCTGGCCCCACTCAGCATCACAGCCCGTCCGCCCTCTGAAGGTCTCCGTGTGCCGTGCAGCGAACCCATTATCCGGGTGGGGATGCTCTCCGGAGGTCTACCAGCATGGAACGCAGAGGCTTTCTTTGTTCAATCGGTGGGGCCGCCGCGGCGGCCGCCATCGGGGCGGGTTCGCAGTCGGCCGGTGCCGCTCAGACCGGCGAACAACTTGAGAGGCGCCTGTACGGCCCGGCGCTGTCCGTCGTCGGCATGGGCGGCATCGTCGTCATGAACGTCGAGCAGACCGAAGCCGATGAGGCCGTGGCATGGGCCGTGGACCACGGTGTCAATTACTTCGACGTCGCGCCCAGCTATGGCAACGCTGAGGAGCGCCTGGGGCCGGCGCTGGAGCCCTATCGCAAGGACGCATTTCTGGCCTGCAAGACCGTTAAGCGGGATGCCGCGGGGGCGCAGACGGAGCTGGAGCAGTCGCTGAAGACCCTGCGCACCGACTACTTCGACCTCTACCAGTTCCATGGGTTCACGAAGCCCGAAGAGGTAGAACAGGCACTGGGGCCGGGCGGGGCCATCGAGACCTTCATGAAGGCCCGGGAGAAGGGCCTGATCCGCCATATCGGCTTCTCCGCTCACTCCGTGGCCGCCGCCGAGAAGGCCATGGATATGTTCCATTTCGACAGCGTCCTGTTCCCCTTCAACTGCGTCTGCATGCTCAACGGCAACTTCGGTCCGCAGATACTCAACAGGGCTATCGCGGAGGGGACGGCCTGCCTCGCGCTGAAGGCGATGGCCTGGACCAAGTGGGCCGAGGGCGAGCAGCGCACCCATCCGAAGGCCTGGTACCGGCCGATCACCGACCCGGAGCTGGCCGATCTGGCCGTGCGCTACACCCTGAGCTTGCCGGTGACGGCCGCCGTCCCACCGGGCGATGTGGGGTCCTTCAAGCTGGCCGTGCAGGTAGCCACGGGCTTCAAGCCGCTCTCGGAAGACGAGGAGCGGGAACTGACCCGGCGGTTGCAGGGGGTCGAGCCGATC
>CAYRFY010000328.1:0-3515 GCA_964423635.1 uncultured Armatimonadia bacterium
CATCTGCTCAAGAGCGAGTGGGACCAAGGCAACGAGATCTGCGCACGCTTCACTGTGCCCTACCTCCTGGGTGCATCCGACATTGGTGCTGACATTCCGGCATCCGCCTCCCAGAGCCGTCTTTCGTCGCTCCTCGCCCATTGCCTTGACCGGGAAGAGCAATCGACTGCGCAATGCCGGTCCCTGCTCGGCGAGATCGACGGTATCGTCTACCACCTGTATGAGATCACCCCCGAGGACCGGGAGCTCATCGAGCGGGAACTGGGGGAGCGGCCGGCGGAGACGGTTTGGCCGCAGATGGCGGGCAAGTCCCGGGAGGAGAAGCGGCTGGAGCACGTGCTGCGGCTGCTTTCCTACATCGCCAAGACCGTCTGTGAAGAGGACGAGGATGGGATCGTGCCCCTCGTGCCCTGCGGCGAGGAGCCCACGCTCCTGGAGCGGGCACGGCGCAAGCTGGACGAGTTCTTCGGGGCCGACCGCGGGCACGAGATCGAGGCGGAGATCAATAGCGAGCTGCGGGTGCGCCTCAAGGGCAACAAGAACTGCGGCCCGAGGATGGACCTGGAGACGTGGTATGCCACCCGCTACTTCGACTACCATGTGAGCCTGTACAAGAGGCGCCCGATCTTCTGGCACATCCAGAGCGACGACGGCTCCTTCGGGGCCCTGTGCCACTACCACAAGCTCAACCGCAACCGCCTGCAGAAGCTGCGGGCGCACTACCTGGCGACCTTCATGGACCGTCTGCGCCGGGAGATCGGCGAGCTGCAGAGCGACGAATCGAAGGAAGCCCGGGCCCGCCTGGAAAGGCTGGAGGGCAACCTGCGCTCCGCCGAGGAGCTCAGCCGCAAGCTGGGGCTGATCCTGACGGGCGAGCCGGACCCCAAGACGGGCGAGCAGTACCGCATCCACGTCCGCTGGAAGAGCGAAGAGGAGCAGCCCAAGGGCTGGGACCCCGACATCGACGACGGGGTGAAGGTGAACATCACCCCGCTGCAAGAGGCAGGGGTGCTGGCGGCGAGGAAGGTAGTGTGAGGGGCGGGGCCCCGACACGCTGCTCTGCAGAACTCGTCGTGCCTCCCGCTGCCTGCCCGGCAGGCGCCGCGTGACCCCAGACCGGCTGTGGTCCGCCCCGAGGTGCAAGGCGCCCACGCTCCCATTGCCGGCCGGCGTGCTCGACGAGTGTTCGTTGCCACCACTACCGCGATGGTGCCGAGGCTGAGGGGGTGCGACATGGCGCGACTGAACCTCTACCGCGTCGAGAGGGCGAAGTCCGACGACCTGCTCGCGAAGGCGGATGAGGTCGGCTTGTCCGAACTGGCGAGGGAGGTGATACATGGCTACGAAGTGATCTGGTTGCTGTCCGAGGACGGCAGACGTAGCGCAGTCCCATGGCTGGGTCTGTACGAGCGCGCCCTGGCCGGCAGGAAGAAGCCTCAGAACGTGTTCCACTTCGGGATGATCGTGTTCCGAAACGACGACGCGTGCTACGTGCTCAGCATGGGCAAGTCGCACTTCTACCTCAGGGATTACTGCGATAGCGATTTCGGTATGGACCTGGGGGAGAGAGTATCGGACGGAACGGCGAGGCAGAAGTGCACGCGCTCCTTCGCGAGCACGGCCACATCGGTGATCGTCTCCTACCGAAAGGGTACGGACCTGGAGAACCGGCCCGGCGAGGCCCTCCAGCACGTCAAGGGAGGGACGGTGGACGACGACGTCTGGGGCGGGACAGCGAGCTTCGGCCAGTCCTACCAGACGCACCTGGACGTGGACATCGGCCAGATCCCGGCTCTGCTCAAGGAGATAGAGGAGGAACTGACACATGAGCCGCGGCAGCCGCTTCCGCGGCTCGCCCTGGTCCATGCTGCCGACGAGAAGGCCTCGCTGGACGCGGCGTTGGCGGAGGCGATAGCCAGCAGCGATGCCGCCTCGGTCGAGGTGCAACAGCAAGAGGTCGTGGGCGTGAGCTTCGTCTTCTCCGACGAGGCATCGTATGAGTTCTACTTCGGGAGGCGTACTGTACCTGTCGACGGCGAGCCGGCCATCGCAGACCTGAAGCGGTTCGCCGACCGGGAACACTTCACGCTTCCGGCCGATCTGGAGAGGATCAAGGTCAGAGTGATCCCGCACGAGGGTTCCGCCTACTCGCGGAAGGCCAAGGAGGTGCTTGAGTTCGTGCATGCGGACCGTTACCTCCTGTATCAGGGCAAGTGGCACAGATTCGATCAGCACTATCTTGCCGCCCTGAGAGATGGCATCGATAGGGGGATCCAGTTCGATCCCGACGATCCGGTCCCGTTCGACGCCGGCCAGTACGCCAGGTGGAAGGAAGCGTCCGGCAACGACGACGGCAGGGAGCACCGCGAGGAGTTCATCATCGACCAGTGGCATCGCGACGGGCATGTGCTCTTGCACGAGCAGTGGCTGTACCCAGACGGCTTGCGGCAGGAACTCGCCGACCTCTACCGCGACGGGGCCCTGCTGTTCCTCAAGGCGGGGACGACGCAGACGCTGTCCAGTGTATTCGCTCAGGCGAACCGCACGCTCAAGACCCTCAGGAACCCGAGCGTCTCGGCCGTCGTGGATAAGTTCAAGCTCGCGCGTGGAATAGGTGACATCGACCAGATGTGCCTGGTTCTCCTCATGGACCGCAAGTCGCCACTCAGGAAGCTGTCCGAGGTCGGGTCACTCGCATTCCTCATTGCTCTGGCGGAGTGGCAGCACCTGTGCTCCGACGGCGGGTACAGGGCCAGAGTGAGGGTGGGTTACTACTAGCCGAACCGGCCGCGCATTCGCCAGTTGCGTCGCCATTGTCGGGCGGCAGGAGCGCCCATTGGTTGACTGCTGCGAGGAGTACCTCGGCGAACTGCAGAGCAGGGCCGAGGCGAAGCGCCGCGAGGATGTGCTCTCTCCGGAGGATAGGAACGCTGCGTGGCCCGGCACCGGCGACCGCCGGACACGGACGCGAGACGGGACCGCCACGCTGGTGTGGGCGCAGCCCCCGGGCCGCTTCGGCCCGGCCACCGGCGTCTGGCCTGGTGGGGCAACTGCTACCCCGCTCCAACCGGCGATCGGGGGCATCCTAATGCTGTGCTGCACGGAGTGCTTCAGCGACGAGTACCTGCGGAAGTACATCGCCGAAAGCGACCGGGTCGGCGACTGCGAGTACTGCCACGCCAGCGGCGTGAAGTGCGTCGAGGCGACTGACCTGCGCGAGTTGTTCGAGCCACTGATGGCCCTGTATGTTGAGGCGACGCTGGAGACGACCCGTGGCGAGCCGATCGATGTAGGGGAGCCGCTGGCAGACGTCATCGACCGCGAATGGCGTGTCTTCTCGGACGCGGCGTGCAACTGCAGGCAGGAGATACTCTGCGGCATCTTCCCCAGCAACCCCAAGGAAGCAGAGTGGGGACCCGAGGGCAACCTGTACGTCGAGGACCCCGACACGGACTGGCAGACACGCCCGAGCGAGGAGTGGGACCGCTTCGTCGAGCACATCACCAAGGAACGGC
>CAYRFY010000328.1:3525-5065 GCA_964423635.1 uncultured Armatimonadia bacterium
AGTGTGTCGACGGGCCGCCGGAAGTATCGGACCCCCGCGACTGGCTGCCCCGGGCGCTGGGGGTTGTAAGCATGCCGATCGACTCATCGACCCCCGTATGGCGGGCGAGGCTATGGGATGACCCGCTGGTAGAGCCCGACGCGAGGAAGCCGCCCTGCGCCAAGTGGCTCGGCGCGCCTGGACCCGAGAACGCCGTCGCTGGCCGAGCCAACAGCGTTGGCATCCCGGTGTTCTACGGGGCCATGTCCGAAGGGACAGCAAAGAGAGAGGTGCGCCCCGCCGTAGGTGCACACGTCTGGGTCGCCGAATGGCGGCCACGGGCGCCGGGGAAGGTCGCGAAACTATCGAACGTGCCGTACCTCCGCAGCCCCTTCGGGCTAGGTGACATTGCCGCGGAGCTGGAGAAACGCTCGTTCCTCAGGGCCGTGTCATCGGCCCTGTCTGTCCCTGTGTCGCCGCACGAGGAGCGGTTCAGGTACGTACCAACGCAGTACGTTGTGGAGGTCATCAAGGACGCCGGCTACGATGGCGTCGCGTATGCGAGTTCCCAGGACCCGAACGGGAGGAACATCGTGTTGTTCGACCCCTCGTGCCTGAGGTGCACGAGCAACCGGCGGCTTGTGAAAGCGGAAAGTGTCTGCTACCGGTTCTCAGAGCCATTGGACTGACCCCAGACGCGGCAGATGCTCGGAACACCCAGCCCGGCGCGGAGGCCGTCACCAGCAGGTGACCATGCTTGGGCACCCCCGCCGACAGCGCGGCCGGGCAGTCAGACGGGGTCTGAGCAAGCCGGCTAGCGGCAGCACGAGAGCCGTTGCACCAGCGGCCCCGCTGTGGTAAGATCATCTTACCATACCCGCAAGAGGTGACCCCATGGCCATCACGAGGCGTGTGCGACTGTCCTCCAAGGGGCAACTGGTGATCCCACAGGAGCTGCGGGAGCGCATGGGGCTGCATGCCGGTGACGAGCTGGTCCTGCACCTGCTCTCCGACCGCCTCGTCCTTGCGGAGGTCCCGCAGCGGTCGCCGTTCGAGGAGGCGGTGGAGGAACTGCGGGCGGAGGCCAGGCAGCGGGGCATCACGCCGGCCGAAGTTGAGGAGGCCCTCGCCGAGACCAAACGTGAGGTGTACGACGAGCGGGCCGCTAGGAGCGTGGACTCATGAATGCGGAACTCAGAAGCAGGCTGAACGAGGTCCTCGACCGATTGCCGGAGGAGAACCTGCGGGCGCTGCTGGCTGTCCTGCAGCGACTGGCGCCACACGAGCCGATGCGTCGATGGACTCCCGATATCGGTGGGCTCAGCGACGAGGACGCCGAGCAGATGCGCCGCGCGATCGAGGAGGCCTTCGAAGGGGTCGAGCAGGATGCATGGTAGCTATGCCCTCGACACCAACGTTGTCATCGCGTTGCTCAATGACGAGCCGGAGGTCGTCCAGAAGTGGCAGCTTGCACAGGCCGTGTTGCTCCCTGCTCCGGTCTACGCGGAACTGCTGTATGGTGCCTTGAGGTCCGGGCGGCCCGGAGGAGAACGTCCGTCGC
>CAYRFY010000328.1:5075-8790 GCA_964423635.1 uncultured Armatimonadia bacterium
TGCGACCGGGCAGTCTGTGAGCGCCACGCACAGGTCAGGTCATCCCTGGCCGCCATGGGCCGCCCGATACCGGAGAACGATGTCTGGGTCGCTGCGTGCGCCCAGGCCGCCGGTGCCACACTCGTCACGCGGGATCAGCACTTCACGCCGGTGAGCGACCTTCAATTGGCCGAGTGGTAGCCAGACCTCCGGATCGGCCCACCCCTACGAGGCACGACTGAGATGGTCCACCAGTGGCTTGTCCGGGACATCGAGGACGTCTTCGCCCGCAACCCCCACGCCCGCGTGCTCCTGTGGTTCGACAAGGAGAACGAGTTCTCGCGCCTGCTGGACGCCGCCGCCCTTGATGGCGCCCCGTTTCGGCTGCTCCGCTACCGGGTAGACAAGGGACGCGGCATCTTCCACGGTGCCTTCTGGGTCAAGACGCAGATCGAGTGGGAGCCCCGCGACCTGCCCGAGGCCGAGCGCGAAGCCTTGCGTTTCGTTGTCCACATCCCGCTGCGGCGTGAGGCGCTGGACGAGCCCCGGGATGTCACTGAGACGAGCCTGGAGTGCCTGCTGGAGTACAAGCACTCCGGGAAGGTCTGGCTGCTGGACGGCTATGCGCCGACGTTGTTCACCTTCCTCAGGTACCACGGCGTTCCGCTCCCCGATGCCCGCGCCGAGCAGCAGGAGCTGTGGGAGGGCGGCGCGGACTCTATCCTGGCCCGGTTCGTTGCCCGCTTCCGCGACCGCGACCCCGACTTCTGGCATCAGCCCCTGGACGCTGCGCGCATCCGGGAGTTGATCCTGGGCAGCCTCGATGAGGAACTGCTCCCCCTGCTGGCCGACCCGACGCCCACCGTGGCTCGCCTGAGGGCAACAGAGTTGTGGGACGACTTCGTGCAGGGTACGGAGGCCGAGTTCGGCTTCTCCGACGGCCTCGCCGACGACCCCGCTCAGTGGGCAGACAGGTTCACGATCCGCCTGGCGCTGAATGAGTGCTTCGAGGCCTGCGGCCGGCCCGAGGACTTCCCCTACAAGGCACTCCTGCCGCCGGAGACCCTGCGCCCCAGACACCTGGCCTTCCTGAGACGCTGGATGAGTGACCACGACTACGGTGAGGCCTTCGCGCTTCGCATGCCGCCGCTGGAGGCCGCTCATGACTTGCGAGAGTGGGCACGCGGCAGGCAGGGCGATCCCGTCTCGTTCCTGTCTCTGGCGCAGGCAAAATGGCAGGAGTTCGCGACAGGGCTGCAGGATGTCGCAGGTAGCCGCAGCGCGGCCGCTGAGTACCTGGCCACCAATGAGCGGGCCATCGCGATACATGGTCAGTCCTTCTGGGCACGCCGCACGGACCGCCTGCCCGGCTGGGGCCTGGCGGCAATGCTCGCACACCTGGTGGCTGCGGCGCAGGAGGCGGCGGATAGCGCCGTGACGCTCACGGAGCCGCGGGCATTCGTGACCGAGTACGCCGAGACCTGGCATGACGTGGACGCCACGTACTGGGAGCTGTCGGCCGGTGTGCGCAAGACCGTGGGCATGGAGGCCCTGCAGGCCGTAGCGGACCTCGCCTACGTTCACTATCTGCAGACAACCAATGAGGCGTTCCGCAGAGCACTCAATGGGCCGGCGGACTGGGCGGCATGGGGTGACGACCTGGCCAGTCGCGCCGCGAGGGCTCTATGGACGGGCTCTGGACGAAGGGCCATTCTCGTCGTCGACGCCCTTCGGTACGACCTGGCAGAGCGGCTGACACAGAAGCGAGGCGGCGGCCAGGCGGCGGTGGAGCCATGGGTCGCCGCGATCCCTGCGACGACGCCGGTGGGCATGACGGCGCTGCTCCCCGACGGCCTCCAGGGGCTGACTGCGGTCCTGGCTTCCGGCAAGCTATGCCTGGAGCACCCACAGTTCGGCGACCTGGCCGTCAAGGAGAACCGCCGCAAGTTGCTCCGCGCTCGCGTCCAGGGCGTCGAAGTCATTGAACTCAGCGACTTGCGGGCCAGGACGCAGGCCCCCAGGGCCAACGTGCTGGTCGTCTTCACCGGCGACATTGACACCCTGGGGCACGGCGTGGGGTGCGATGTGGTCGAGCATCTCGAGACACTGCTGTCCTCGGTGGATAGCGCCATCGGGAGGCTGCAGGAGTGGGGCTACCCGGATGTGCATGTCGTCACGGACCACGGGTTCCTGCTCTGTCCCGAAGGCTCGGAGAAGGATGATCTGCCCTCCGTTGAGGCCATCGTGACCGACAAGCGCCACGCGTTCCTGGCCGAGGCCACCGTCACCGCCAGGCCCGTGGTGCCCTTCCCCTTCGACACACGGCAGCGTCTGGTCTTCGCCGAGGGCCTGCGGAGCTTCACCGCCGGGGCGGAGTTCCTCCACGGAGGCCTCTCGCTGCAGGAGGTCGTGATCCCCCACGTCCACCTGCACGTCGAGGCGGCACTTCCCCGCCTCAGCGTCAAGCTCAAAGACCCACCAACGGAGATCGTGCGCAACCCGCTAAGCCTGTACGTGGTGACGGTGGGCCCGCAGCAGGCCTCCCTGGGCTTCGAAGAGCCCGCGCCACGGAACGTCGAGTTCGACCTGCTACGAGACCCGACGGATCTCGGCTCATCGGTGTGTATGCAGCGCAAGCCCGAGCAGTTCACCACCGAGGACCTCGCGGGCCCCAGGCGCATCACGCTCTTTCTAGACCACGGCAAGACCCCCGCCGCAGGGGGAACTGTCTACCTATACATGCGCGACGCCGACAACGACGCCGAGGACCTGGCTCCCGGCGTGTCGTTCACCCTCGCCGCCGATATCTGACGACCTCGGCCGGGAGCGATGTCACATGACGACGCAACCGTTCGCCCTGGACGACCTGGACAGCAAGGTCGCCCAACTGCTACCCAATGTCATCGTCCGCAAGGACCTGCTCCGCCGGATGCGGTCCGACTATCCGGTGCCGATGTTCGTCATTGAGTTCCTACTGGGCAAGTATTGCGCTTCCACGGACCCGGAGATCATTGAGGAAGGTCTCCAGTTCGTGCGCAAGAGCCTGTCAGACAAGTACGTGAAGCCCGACGAACGCGAGCGCGTCAAGGCCAGGATCAAGACCTCCGGCAAGCTGGAGATCATTGACAAGGTGTCCGTGGTGCTGCGCGAGACGCAGGACAAGTTCTGGGCGCGGCTGGGCAATATCGATCTGGACTACGTGAACATCGAGGACAAGGACGTCGAGCGACACGAACGGCTGTTGACGGGTGGGGTCTGGGCCGAAGTGGAACTGGGCTACGACGAGACGTACATGATCGGTAGCGTGAACAGGCCGTTCCGCATAAACCGGCTGAGGCCGATCCAACTCTCCAACCGTGACATGGGCCCCTTCCTTGAGGCCCGGCGGCAATTGACGCGAGATGAGTGGGTCGACCTGCTGCTCCGCAGCCTGGGGCTTGAGCCGGCGCACCCGTACTTCACCCGTCGCCGGAAGCTGCTGTACCTGTGCCGGCTGATCCCCTTCGTGGAGCGCAACTTCAACATCATCGAGCTGGGGCCCCGCGGTACCGGCAAGTCCTTCGTCTTCCAGCAGGTCAGTCCGTACAGCCACCTGGTCTCCGGCGGCCGGACGACTGTGGCCCAGATGTTTGTCCACCTGGGCACGGGCCGCAAGGGCCTGGTGTGTTTGTGGGATGTGGTCTGCTTCGACGAGGTCGCAGGGGTGAAGTTCGAGGACCGCAACGGCATCGACATC
>CAYRFY010000329.1:0-8786 GCA_964423635.1 uncultured Armatimonadia bacterium
GAAGAACAGCTTCGCGAGCTTCTCGAAGGAAACCCGGACCGGATCGTAGATCACCTCCACGGCCTCGGCATGCCCGGTGGTGTGGCTGCAGACCTGCTCGTAGGTAGGATCGGCCGAGGCGCCCCCGAGGTAGCCTACCGTGGTCTCCAGCACGCCGGGCTCGTTTTGCAGGAACCACTCCACACCCCAGAAGCACCCGGCGGCGAAGATCGCCCGTCCGTACTTGACGTCCTCCCTGGGCACGAAGAGCATGGAGATCGAGTTCACGCAGTGGCGCACGTTTTTGTCCGTCAGCCGCTCGCCCTCGAACACGTGGCCCAGATGGCCGCCGCAGTTGGCGCACAGGATCTCCGTCCTGTGCCCGTCGCCGTCGGGCAGGCGCTTGACGGCCCCATGGATCTCGTCATCGAAGGCCGGCCAGCCGCAATGGGCCCGGAACTTGTCCTCCGAGCGGTACAGCATCGCCCCGCAGCGGCGGCAGGTGTAGACGCCCGCCGCGAACAGATCCGTGTACTCCCCGGTGAAGGGCGCCTCGGTGCCCTTATGCACGATCACCCGAGCCTCCTCGGGTGTCAGCTCGCGGTACGTTCCCTGCAGGGTCTCACTGTCCATCGCCCCAGTCACTTCCTGTCCGGCCTCGGCGGCGGCCAGCGCCCTCTGCGGCTCCACAGAGGGCCCCGAGCCCCGGCCGACGGCGGTGATGATGCTCGGCATACTGAAGATGGCGCCGACGAAGGCCGCCGCCAGTAACACACGCAACAAGACTCCCACAGCAGGTCTCATCCGCCCGTCTTCACCTCCGGCCTGTCGCGAGTCATTTGTATAACGAAGTTACACACAGTGTGTTCGACGAATCAGCGGGGAGGTGGGTTCAGATGAACTTGGCGCGGGGAGCAGGAGGCGAGGCAGGGGCGCTTCTGGTCTCGGCGGCAGGCCGGCTTGGCGGGCCGGAAACTCAGAACATGCAGGTTACCGGCCGGCGCCGACTCACGTCGCCTCACCCCCGCATAGACTTGTGGCGAGGTACTGGATCGTGCCTCTCCCCGCCTGCGGGGGGATTGAGGGGGCGCCGTAGGGCCAGCGGTCGGCAACGGCCGGGACCCCACCCCGGCCCGCCCCGCAGGCGGGGCGGGAGCACGGCTAACGGCCCCTCACCGCCGGCTCGTCGCTCCGCCAGACGGCCGTTGGGTGGATACTCCCCATCCACGGTTGTAGTGCCGGCCACGGGACGTCACATTGCCACGGGTACCTGAGAGGCGGACTGCGTCCTCAGATGATGCAGGTCCCGGCAAAGTGCCGACTCACGTCGCCTCACCCCCGCATAGACTTGTGGCGAGGCGCCCAGTCGTGCCTCCCCCCGCCTGCGGGGGGATTGAGGGCGGGCGCCGTAGGGCCGGCGGTCGGCAACGGCCGGGACCCCACCCCGGCCCGCCCCGCAGGCGGGGCGGGAGCACGGCTAACGGCCCCTCACCGCCGGCTCGTCGCTCCGCCAGACGGCCGAGACGGGACAAGGGAGACGCTCGCGCCAAGCGCGAGCCATCATTCCGCGCGCGACTGTGGCGAGATTTGGCTCCAGTACGTTCATGCGCAATCTGAGTTCGTCGACTGACGCGGTCCGCCTCCGGTCTGGCCTGGGTACGCTGAGGTTTGGGCGCTCACCCTATCTCTCCATCTGTTCAATGGCCTCCGCCAGCTTCAGGCGGTACTCGCGGTACTCCCCCACGGGCCACAGGGCGTTGTGGTCGCGCCGGCCGAGCTCGAACGCCGCCAGCTTGTCCGACAGCAGCGCGCGGGCCGCGGCCGCCGCGGGGTGTTCGGGCTTGGCCTCCAGCAGACGCTTGAGCGTCAGCATGTAGCGATAGTCGTCGAGACCTTCGCGGATGTCGCGCTCGAAAGTGATGGTCGGGATCAGGTCACCGCGAGCGTTGGTATTGCACCAGGCGTAATCATCCTCGCGGCAGTCCAGGGCGTAATAGGGGTCGCCGGCGGCGCAGTTCCAGTGCCAGGAGAGCCGGAATCCCATGGCGTGCTCCTGCGCGCACTTGTACATATATGTCCCGAAGGTCCAGCGGTTGCCGCCGTTGTAGAAGGCCCAGTCGCCGCCTGCGTCGCGGATCAAGCGGACCGAGGCCTCATCGTGCGTATTGAGGTTTGCGATCTTCAGAGCCCGGGCCAGGGGCAGGTGGGGGTCGTCGGGCTCCGGAGAGGCGAGACTTGTGGCCCCGGTGGTGAGTAGCCCCTCCGGGGCGGCCTCTCGCCAGGCCCGAGCGTTGTCGGCGGTGGGCGCGATGTCGGCACCGATGGGCTCGTCGCAGAGATTGTAGGCCACCGGCAGCCAGCCGGCGGTCTTCGCGTGCTCGTCGATGGCGGTGAGAAGTGGGCGCAGGAAGTCCGTATAGGTCGTGAACCCCGCGTTTCGCATGGCGGCCTCGTCGATCCGATAGTTGTTCAGGCCGCCGATCCCATTGCCGTAGTTGACCACGAGGGAGGAAAACCCCGCCGCCCGGGCCTGCTCCATCTCCCAGTCGGCACGGGTGAAATCGATCTGGGGCTTTCCGTCCTGCCACCCACCCACACGGATCGTGGGGATACCTGAAAACGACGTGCACCCATATTGCCGCATCTTGGCCAGGCACTTGCGGAACATGGCCTCATTGTAGTCTCCCAGGTCCTCCTTGTACCAGGGCAGGTCGATGCTGCAGCCCCACGGACCGGCGGGCACGTCCGGCTCCAGTAGCGGTACGTCGAACAGGCGGAGGTTGAGGTCCAGGGCGTCCGCGCTGCCGTCCGCGAAGCGGAGCTGGATCTTCCCCCGGTAATCCCCGGCCTGCACCCGGGCGGGAGCGTGCAGCGTGAGCCAGAAGGTGGTGGTCACGCCCCGGCGGATCGGGGCGCTGTCGCGGGGCATGACATAGCGGGGTGCGATGGTGTAGACGGTGCCCTCCATGGTGACCCGGCTCAGCCGGTGGGAGACAACACCCATCTGCAGGGCGGAGGCCGGGACTACTGTCCCCCCGGGGCCGACGAGATCCGTCGCGGCCACGGTCACCTCCCCCATGTCCCTCAAAGGATACAGGGAGAACGCCACAGGCTCCAACTCCCCGGCCGAAGCGAAGGCGGACAGCTCGCGCGTAACCTCCTCCCGACGCGGCAGCCCGTTGCAGGGAACATCGTCCATCCAGTCCCGGGAGAACAGGACATACCCTCTGTCGGTTTCCTGAGCGGAGGGCTGAAACGGTGGGATCTCGCCCGCGGCATCCCTCTGTCCGTTGGGCAGCACGCGCTTGAAGTAGTTGTCGAAGTAGAACCTCCTGCGTTCGCGCAGGTTGCTCAAATACTCCCGGCCGGCCTCGGCCTGCTGTGCGGGATAGATCACCAGCGCGGAGACGCAGTTGGCCCAGTTGGCTCCCAGGAATTCCAGGTAGAGCTGCCCCCCGGTGACCTGTACATCAAACTGCTTCTCGCCAAAGTACGCGAGCTGGTACTTTTCGAAGGTGTTCTCAAGCGGGCTATCTTCCACCTCGGCGAAACGGAAGTACTTGTCGCGGAATGCCTGCAGGTCCATGGTGTCGTGAACGACCTCGACGCCATTGGCCTTGACCACACGCTCACGGTACAACTGGTATTCGCCCCAGAAGCCCGAGGGACTATCGAGGTTAACGAACACGTGGTACCGGCCATCCGGCAGGTCGATGGCGAAGCCACCGCCTTCGATGCACAGGAAGCATTGGTACAGCGGATCGGGCTGCAGGGCGTCGAAGCCCCGCCAGATGCGGGCGTCTTTGAGGCCAAAGCCCCGTCCGGGTGAGTAGAGCGTGGCGGGCGAGACCTGGGTGAAACCCCGCAGGGGCGGTGAGGTGCCGGGCCCGAAACTGAAGGCGCGCAGGCCGGGGACCTTGACGCTGTCTGAAAGATCGCGCTCGAGGCGGAGGTTGTCGAAGAACATGGGGGCCGCGCCGCTGCTATTGCTGAGGACGAAGCGGGTGATGTGCGCCTTGTCCAAAGGCCGCCCGGGGCGGCTCTTCTCGCCCACGTACAGGTCTGTGGGAAGGATGACCGTGGAAGCTCCGGGCGGCACGACGGTGTTGTAGTTCACCCGGGTCCAGTAATCGGTGGTGCCCCGGTCTCGCACCTCTATGTACAACTCCGCGGGGTCCGGCGAGGCGGAGAAGACGTCGACCTTGAGGAAGTCATACCCGCTCCAGTCGATCTCGCCGTCCCAGGAGACATAGCTGCTGTCCAGACGCAGGGAGTAGCTGCCCTCGGTGGCGTGCTCTTCCACAGCGGCGGTGGCCGCCGCAGTGAAGGGCGCCTCGGACCCCTCCTCGAAGCCTGCCAGTTGGCGCACCACCGGGAGGTCCGCGTGCCGGACGACCGCGCCCAGCTCCGCTCCACAGGCATAGCAGCGGCCCCAGGCGGGCATGTTGCGGTACCCGCAGTCCGGGCAGTTCACGGCCTCTCCGGGGACAAGCTCATCGGGGGGAGCAATGGGGGCCTCCTGTTCTCCGAGTGTGACACCTGCGGTGAGGGGCGTGTCGGCGCCAACGCGCACAATCTCGGCATCGTCGACCCACAGCCTTCCCGGCGCCCACAGACCGATGCGGGCCACGATCTCCTTTGCCTCGGTTACGTCTCTGACCATCTCCACCCGCGTCCAGCCGAAGGTCCCGGTTCTCTCGGCGTTGACGTACTGCTCGTCGGCGAAGGAGAAGTCCTCGCTCAATCCCCAGGCGTGGGTGCCGATGTCCAGACCCCGGATGTAGCAGGAGAATCGATAGCGGCCGGGCTCCACCGCCACCGCCGGTGTGTACAGGCGCACCTTGCCTCCCTGCGCACCGACGATCTCGGCGCAAGTCTCGCCGGTGCGCGCGACGCGACCGTTCCGAAACTCACAGGCGCCTTCGAAGATCCAGCCGCCCCAGCGGGCGAAGGGAATGCCGAACTGGTCTTTGTCTTCAGTCTCCTCGATGGACGGATCAGGGAGCAGGTTCGCCTCGTTCTGAGCCGGACAGAAGGTGCCCGGGAGGCAGACCAGCACGGCGACGGCGAGGAGCGTCCGGGGCTGCAGAGCAAAACGGCAGGTGTGCCCGCCTGCGGCGGGAGCTGCAGAGGCAAGATGAGTCTGCATGGCGACTCCTCCGGGCGCGGCTGGGGGATTAATGCAACGCCCTGGTTGTTCGCGCCGATGCCGCCCCCGACCTGCAGTCTGGAGGTCCGCGGCGGAAGCCGGGGGAATAGTGAAAATCATAACTTGAAACAACGTCCTATGCCGGAACGCTGAGACAGACAAAGGAGAGCTACATGCCATTCCGCCTCGGTCTTGCCGCCGTGCTCGCGCTGGGCCTGTCCGTCACCGCCGTAGCAATGGACGTATCCATCACGGCCAAGCCCTACACCACCGGCGGGCTGTATACGAACCCCGTCTTCCCCGTGGAGGGCGAGACTGTTCAGATCACACTACGCGCACAGGTGGAGGGCGAAACGGCCGGCCCGATCCCGGCCGAGGTGGCCATCAGATACCCATCGGGGCTGGTGCGGCGGTTTCCGCTGAGCCTCACACAAGCGGAGGGTCTCGCCGAGGGCGTGCTTCCGTTCAGCGCCCCGGCCAACGGCATCTACACCGTGATCGCCACGCTGGACCCAGAGCAGGCCCTGAATGAGACAGACGAGAGCAATAACACCGCCCAGATCACGCTGCCCGTAGTGGTGGCCGGGCGCGAGCTGAACTTCGTGTGGTACGGCGAGGAGCCCACGTTGCGCTGGACGACCTGCGTGGCCTCGGCCAACGACGAGGAGCAACGCAAGCGGCTGGCGGAGCGGGGGATCACACCGCTGCACTGGGAATACGGGGGCATGAGCTGGTCGTACTATGACAAAGAGAGGGCCCAGACCGACCCGGAGGCGGTCCTTTCTGAGATCGAGACGGTCTTTGAAGGCAAGTTCAGCGGCGGGCAGCCACCGTATGCCGCCGGGCCCGGCATTGACGAGACCGGAGGCTATCCGGGGAGCTTCAAGGAGCGGGCCTCGGCCGCCTCGATGCGGGCCATGGTTCGGGCCAAGAAAGCGCACCCGGAGAGGTTCTTCGCCGTCTGGCACGGCGGCGGCCTGCGCGAGGAGCTGGCACAATACTATCGGGAGGGCGCCGACCTGCTGCTGGTCGAGACCTACCTGTTCCGCGCCATTCCCGACGAGCTGGGTCTGGACGACATCTATGAGACGATCGAGGCCCGCCTGGGCGAGATCATGCGCTCGGCGGATATGCTCCTGCCGGCCTACGGCAACCACTGCTACACCCTGATCGCCCTGGACGCTTGCGAGCGCCCGGACTGGATCGACCTGGGTGAGCAAGAGCAGGTGGTGCGCACCATCCGCCGGCTCTGTCCGGAGATGCGCGGGATCGCCTGGTACAACAGCGGCTACGGCGGCTACGGCCTGGAGCGCAGCGAGGGCAGCGATCGGCAGCGGGAGGCGGTCGTTGCCAATGCCGAACGCCTCTTCTGGGACTACTGGGTCAGGCCCTGCGTAACCATCATGCCCCAGAGCGTCTGGACCCGGCAGACTGAGCCGGGCGAGGTGGAGATGACCTGCGCGGTGAGCAACATCGGCGCCATGGATTCGGGGCCGGTAGTGGTGGGCTTCTATGTGGACGGTCGGTCCGTGGGCACGGTGACGGTAGCGAAGGTACCGGCGGGTCGGGGCAGGCTGGCGAGCCGTGCTCTGGCCAAGCAGGTGGTCAAGGTCTCGCCGGGCCCCCACACCTTCTCCGCCCGCATCCTGACGGCCAGGGAGGCCACCGTCCTGGACCCGAGGCAGGAGACGGATAAGTACGTGGAGTAGGGTGTGCCGCCCGTAGCCGTATGCCCTATGCCCTATGCCCTATGCCCTATGCCGTATGCCGTATGCCGTTCCTGGGACCGCGGGTCGCCGCCGAGCGGGACCCGCACGTCGTTCGCCGTCTGCCGTCTGTCGTCTGCCGTCTGCCGTATGCCGTTCCTGGGACCGCGGGTCGCCGCCGAGCGGGACCCGCATGCCGTTGTCGTCTGTCGTTCGTCGTCTGTCCTGACAGGACGGGCCTGGTTGGTCCGACACGGGCACAGCAGACGACCGGGCCCCACCCACAGACAGGAGGCCGCACCCATGTCGCACGCATGCCGCCTCATCATGCTGCTCTGCGGAGTGCTCCCGGTCGTCTCGGCCGCCGCCGAGGACGGCCTCATCGCCCACTGGCAATTCGACCGCGCCGAATCTCAGATCCCCGACCTCAGCGGCAATGGCCATATCGCCTCGCTTGCCGGTGGACAGGTTGTCACCGAGGGCGAGAAGACCTTCCTGCGCCTGGACGGCGAGACGAAGATCACGGTGCCCTCGGCACCCGACCTGTGCCTGCGGCGGGGTCTCTGCATCGAGGCCCGTGTGCGGCCGACGGACGTCTCCGACGGGCGGCTCGTGGTGTTCAAGAAGGGCGAGTACCTGCTGCGCGTGGACTGGCCGGTGGAGAGCAGTCGGCTGTCCTTCTTCACCTACCTCGAGGACGCTTGGGAGCCCCGTGTGGGGACGTTCAAGCTCCCCACCGATGCCTGGTACCACCTGGTGGCCTCCTGGGACGGGACGCAGTTGCGCCTGTGGGTCAACGGCCTGCCCCACCAGGTGGCCCGGCGCGGGGAGCCCACCGCCACGGAAGAGCCGCTGTGCATCGGCTCGGGGGAGGGCTTCGGCAGAGGCTTTGTGGGCGACATCGAGTACGTTAAGCTGTACAGCCGTCCGCTGACCTCCGCCGAGGTGATCGCCGCCACCTACGGGGCCGGTGGTGAGCCAAGGTCCCCCGGGAGCGAAGCCGAGGCCTTCGAATTCGCCTCCGCGGTGGAGGGCTGGGACGGCACGCAGGGGGCGGCGGTGCAGGCCTCGGCCGACGGATTGGTCGTGCACACCGAAAGCGGCACCGCCCTTGCCATGCACGACAATCTGGATGTGGACCTCAGTGACCTGGACTATCTGAGCCTGCGCATGTCCGTGGACCACGGCAGCCGGGCGGCGCTGGTGTATATCACCGACAAGGGCGCCGGGCGCATGCCCTTCTCCACCATCGCCGACGGTGCCATGCACAGCTACGTGCTGGAGCCCTGGCAGTGGCCGGGCTGGGAGGGCCGGCTCCTGGGGCTGGGGATCGCGCCCTCGGATGCGACCGATGCGACGACACGGATCCGCTACGTGCGCCTGGGCGCCGAGCCCCGGAGCGAGGGTGAGGTGCGGGTTCTTAGCCTCACCACGGAGGCCGTGCTGCCGCGGGCACAGCGGGCGGAGCGCCTGACTGTGAGGCTGAGGAATGTGGGCGGGCCGGCCGCCGGCCTGCAGGCGACGTTGCGCTGCCCCGAAGGGGTGGAATTGCTGGGGGACGCCACGCAGGCCGTGCCGGAGCTGGGCTATGAGCAGCAGGCCGAGCTGGACTGGGAGGTGCGGGCGAGCGTCCCCGGACCGGCGGAGTTCACAGTGGAGGTCTCGGGGCCACGGGTAACCACCGCACGGTTGACGGCCACCGTGCCCTTCAGCCCCGCGGTCAACGTCCCCCGGGCGCAGTATGTCCCCGAGCCCATCCCGGCCCAGATGGATGGCTACGAGATCTGGACCCACTACTGCCCCCTGTGGAAGCACGGCACCCACTACGGCTGGAAGAGGATCGAGCCCTATCCGGAGCGCAAGCCCGTGCTGGGCTGGTACAACGAGGGCACGCCGGAGGTGGCGGACTGGCACATCAAGTGGTGGCTGGAACACGGGATCTCGGGTGTTGT
>CAYRFY010000330.1:0-8784 GCA_964423635.1 uncultured Armatimonadia bacterium
TGGGGGGGTGAGGCGACGTGAGTCGGCGCCTGCCCGAAACCTGCATAATCTGAGCGTCAGGTCCGCAGGACGGTCCGGTCCCGCGCAGCTTAGTCATCTAGCCCCTGGAACTTCGGGAAAGTGAACGCCTCGGCTGCCAATGTCTCGGAACTCTCGCGCCCCTGAGCTGTCCCTATAACGTAGCCCCGGTCTCGTCGGTTCGGGGCTATTGCGGATGAAGACGCCCGCACTCCGGGGCGCATCGGGAGTGTCCGAGTTGAACCGACACACCTGCACCCTTGCCACTCTCCTCAGCATCCTTCTGCCCCCCGCGATGGCGGACCTCGCCTTCGTCTCCACCCGGGACGGCAATCCCGAGATCTACGTGGTCGCCGATGATGGCACGGGCCTGATGCGACTCACGGACGACCCCTCCGAGGACACCCAGCCCGCCTGGTCGCCCAGCGGCCGCACCATCGCCTTCGTCAGCGATCGCGACGGAGATCTCGAGATCTACGCCATGCGCGCCGACGGTACGGGCCCAATCAACCTCACTAACAATCCGGCCGACGACGAGTACCCGGCCTGGTCGCCCTCGGGCGCGGAGTTGCTGTTCTCCACCGATCGCGACGGCAATGTGGAAATCTACCGCTGTCAAAGCGATGGGGCCAACGCGGTGAATGTGAGCCGGCACCCATCCTGGGACAGCCAGGCGGTGTGGTCACCCACGGGAGACAAGATCGCCTTCCTGACGGACCGCGACAATAACCAGGAGATCGTGGTGTGCAATCCCGACGGGACGGGGCTGGTGAATGCCACTCGCCACGAGGCCTGGGACGCCGACCCCGCCTTCTCTCCCGACGGCACGCGGCTGGCCTTCCGCACCCACCGCGACGGCAACATCGCCGTGTACCTGTGCGAGCTGCCGGGCCTGCGCCTCCTGCCGGTCAGTCAGATGGCGGCCTGGAACGAGGAGGTCGACTGGTCGCCGGAGGGCAAGTGGATGTGCTATGCCGCGTCGCCGGAGCGCAACCGCGAGATCATGGTCAGAGACAATGTTACGGGGGCCACGGTGAACGTATCGGCCCACCGTGCCAACGATTGGGCACCGAAGTGGTCTCCGGATGGCTCGAGGATCGCGTTTTTGTCCGACAGGTCGGGGGAGACGCGGCTGTATGTGATGAACCCCGACGGCAGTGGGGTCGTCGAGGTCGGCGGCGGAGAGGTCGTCGACGGCAGTCATGCGTGGCGGCCGTAGAGCGGGCGCTTGGGTCGCGCAGAGGATGTCTTCGCGGTCGGGTGAGTGGCGAAGCCCTCATCCGGGCGGTCGCAGACGACGCGACCGCACCACCTCATTCGAGACGAAGGCTGGAACCGCCGGTCGCCGCTTGCCCTCTGAGTTCGCCTTCCTTGTTGCCTCCATCTCGGGCCGCCGCCCGGCCCGGGCGGGCCCCCGCATCGCGATGGTGTCGCGCCAAGTCACTCGCCGAGGAGGCCGCTTTGCCATGAGGTCGTCGCTTCCCCATCTCCGCCGCCACTTCGCCTCCGCCGCAGTGCCTATCCTCCTTGCCATGCTGGTGCCGTGGTCGGTGTGGGCTCAGGACACGCCCCAGGCCGAGAAGGACCTGGCTTTCGCCCAGGGCCTCTACCGGCAACAGAACTATCAGCTCGCAGGCGACAAGTTCGTCGCCTTCGTCAAGCAGTACCCCAACCACGCCAACGCGTCTTTGGCTGCCTTCCGAGCGGGGGAGTGTCTCTTCCGTCTGGGTCGCTTCTCCGAGGCGGTTCCCTATTTCGAGCAAGTCGTGCAGCGCTTCCCGGACGGGGCCGAGGCCGAGGCGGCCTGGTGCTGGCTGGGAGACTCCTGTCACAAGGCGGAGCAGTACGAGCAGGCCGCCTCGGCCTACGAATCTCTCCTGGCGAAGTTCCCCGCCAGCGAGCAGATCGGCCGGGCGGCGTACTGGCTGGGCGAAAGCTATCACCATCTGGGCCGGCATGAGGAGGCCATCTCGGCCTACGACACCTCGCTGACGAAGGCCCCCGACGGCGAGGAGGCCCCCTACGCGGCCTACGCTATCGGCTGGACGTACCTGCAGCTCCACAAGCCGGCCGAGGCACTGGTCTATTTGCGGGCGGTGCCGGCCAAGCACCCTCAGAGCCCGGTGGCCGCGGAGTGCGGGTACCTCGCGGGCGTGGCCCTCCAGGACCAGGGCGACTACGACGCGGCGGCGGCCCAGTTCGCCCAGGTCGTCGCCCAGCACGGGAACACCGCTTTCGCTCCCCGGGCCCAACTGGGGATGGGCTGGTGCGATTTCCACAAGAAGGAATATGCCCAGGCGCGGGAGGCCTTTGCCAAAGTCATCGCAGATTACCCTGACGGCCCGGAGGCAAAGGAGGCCGGGCTGCGCCTAGCCGACTGCGACTTCTTCCTCGAGCGCTGGGACGAGGCGGCCGCGGCCTATGCCGCGATCGCTCAGGATGAGACCGACCCCTTCGCCCCGGAAGCACTCTACTGGCTGGCCATCGCCCGCGAGCGCCAGGCAAAGCCCACAGAAGCCCTGGAGACCCACAGGCAACTGGTGGCCCGGTTCCCCGATAGTGGCCGGGTCGCCGACGCCTACCTCCACATCGGCCGACTGGAGAGCCAGGCGGGGCATACCGATGTGGCGCTGGCCGCCTACGAATCTGCACTGGGCAAGGCCAAGACGGATGAGCAGAAACAGCGGGCTCAGAAGGGACTGGCCTGGGCCAAGTACCAGAGCGACAAGGGAGACGGATCGCTGGCGGAGCTGGACAAGCTGGTGCGAGATAACCCCGACGCCGCCGAGTCGCTGGACCTCGGCTATCGGGTCGCAGGGGCCTACTTCGAGGCCGGTCGGTACCAGGAGGCGCTGTCGCTGACTCAGTTGCTTGTCGACGGCCATCCGGGCAATCCCCTCGTCTGGGCCTTGACGTACCTTGCCGGCCTTTGTGAGGACAAGCTGGGCCACGATGCGGAGGCCGAGAGGTTCCTCAGGCAAGTGTTGGAGCAGGGTGGCAAGTCAGAGCACGCCCCCGCAGCCGCCGCGGCCCTGGTGGGCATCTACGCCCGGCAGGGCAATCTGGACCGCGCCAGGGAGATCGCGGGCGAGCTGCAGAAGCCGGGAGCCGATCCGGGGGCGGCGGCCTATGCCCTCTACTCCGTGGCCGAGGCCCTGCTCAAAGCCGATAGCCCCGCGGACGCCGTGGTGCTGTACTCGCAGGCGCTGGGGCTCGACCCCGAGGGGCCGACGGCGCCCTTTGCTCAAGCGGGGCTGGGCTGGGCGAAGCTGGCCGCCGGTGAAGCCGATGCCGCCGAGTCCTTCCGCACCCTCGCCCGGAAGCACGCCGCGTCTGAAGCCGCCTCCCAGGCGCCCGGCGGCCTCCTGGCCGTGGCTGAGAAGCTCTACGCGCAGGAGAAGTACGCCGAGGCCCAGGCGCTCTACGAGGAAGTCCTCGCCGACTTCGCCGCCTCCGAAGCCGCGCCCAAGGCGCAGTACAAGCTGGGCTGGGCCCTGATGAAGCAGGATAGAAACCAGGAAGCCATCGGGTACCTGTCCCAGGCGGCCCGGGCCGATACCGACCCGGCCGTCAGGGCCGATGCGGCCCACCAGGCGGCTCGGCTGCTCGCAAGCAGCGGTGACTTCGCCCGGGCCGTGGAGTTACTGGTCCCGCTGCAGCAGGCGACCGAGCCGGCCGACAAGCTGGGCTGGGCCATGGCCCTGCTGGGGAAGTGCTACGCCAAACTGGGCAAGCACGCCGAGGCGATGCAGGTCTTTGAGTCCGTCCCTGAGCGGTTCCCCGAGCATCCCGCCAGAGCGGATGCTCTCGTGGGTATCGCCCGCATCCACCGCGAGCAGAAACAGCCGGACAAGGCGCTCTCTGCGGCCGAGAAGGCTCTAGAGATCGCCGAAGAGGAAGGCGCCGAGGCCCACTTCGAGATCGCCGCCTGCTATCGCGACCTCGGAGAGACGAAGAAAGCCGCCGAGGAGTTCCTCAAGGTCGCGATCCTCTACGGAGACCGGCAGTACACCTCCCAGGCGCAGCTCGAAGCGGGGCGGTGCTATGAGCAAATAGGAGACAAGCAGACGGCCATCGCGACCTACGAGGTGGCCGTGCGAGACTATCCCGAGCAGCAGGAGCTGGTCAAGCAGGCGCAGGCGAGGATCGACGCGCTGGGGGCGCAGTGAGAGTCTGCGAGTCTGCGAGTCGCGCGTCAACGGCGTCAACGACGTCAACGGTCCCGCCCTGCGGGATCAACGGCGGAACGGCATTCGGTGGCTATGGCACCAACAACGAGGAGAGCTGACGTATGGCGCCTGAAAGCACGAACCTGGCCCTTTTCGACTACTTCGTTCGGGGCGGGGTCTTCATGTGGCCCCTGCTGCTTTGCTCCCTGGTGGGTGTGGCTCTCATCATCTACAAGATCGTCGTCTTTGCCGCCGCCAACAGGGGCGGGGAGCAGCTCGTCGATGAGGTGGTGTCGCTGACTCGCAACGGGGATCTGCTGGGCGCCGCAGCCACCGCCGGCAGCTCGCAACTACCCGTGGCCGGGGTGCTGTCGGCAATGCTCGCCACTCGCCCCCGGACGCGCGAGGCCCTCCGGGCCGAGGGGCAGGAGGCCGGCGAGCGCCAACTGGCCCAGCTCGAGCATGGGTTGCCGACGCTGTCGACAATCTCCACGATCGCCCCACTCCTGGGCTTCCTGGGCACCGTCAGCGGCATGATCCGCGCCTTCGAGGCCATCGCCCACCAGGGCATGGGGGATCCGGGAGTGGTGGCCGCGGGCATCGGCGAGGCCCTGATCACCACCGCCACCGGTCTCATCGTCGCCATCCCGTGTTTCGTGGCCTACAGCTACCTGGTGGGGCGGGTCAACGCCTTCGGGATGGGGATGGAGCTCGCCGGGAACAGGCTGGTGCAGGCGGTGGCCGAGGAGGTGGCGGCCGATGAAGTTCCGGTCACGGCTTAGCACACCCAATCTCATCCCGACGGCCACCATGGCCGACGTGTCGTTCCTGCTGATCATCTTTTTCCTACTGACGACCACCTTCGCCGAGGACTCGGGGCTCGACATCGGCCTGCCCAAGGCCATGACCAGCCAGGAGATGCCCAAGCGCGAGGTGACCGTGTGGGTGACCCGTGAGGGGCGCATTCGTGTGGACCGCCTGTGGGTGACCCAGGAGGGTCTGGCGGAGGTGCTGGGGCAGCGTCTGGGCGAGGCGGAGGTCAAGGCCGTCACGATCCGCGGCGATGAGCGGGTGCCCTACGGAACGATCGTCACCATCATGGATGCGGCCAAGCTTCTGGGTGCCGACATCACTTTGGCTGCCGAGATCGCGGCCCAGGCCGCCGCACCATAGACAAGGGCCGCGACGGCTACCGGCCCTGCTCCAAAGTCGAGCCGCAGGGCTCGGCTGCTGTTGTCGACAGTTGAGCCTTCGCACTCCCGGCGCATGCTCCGGGCGCCGGTGGACGATAGGGGGAAGCTCGCGTGCTGCGTCAACGCGGTTTCAGATGGGCCCTGCTCACCTCCCTGCTGCTGCACATCGTCGCCTTCTTCACCATCCCCATCGGGGGGCCGATGGGGCAGGCGCGGGACAGGGTCATCCGGCGTGTCAGCGAGACGACGGTGAAGTTCGTGCGTGCCTCTGGGCTCGACACGAAACCACCGATCCGGATCGTCGCCAAGAAGCCCCCGCAACCTGTGGTGCGCCCCCGGCGGCGCACGGTGCGGCGTGTGGCCCGGCGCAGTGTGCGTCGACGGTCCGTGGTGGCACGTCGCCCCCGGCCGGAGCCGCGACCTACCCAGATGCCCCCCGTGGAGATCCTGCCGCCGCGGCCGGATAGTACGCTTCCTTCTCCCGAGCCGAAGCCGTCCGCCCCGGTCCCGGAGCCCGAGCCGGTGGTGCTTCACCCCGAGCCGCCGGACATTCCCAAGCCCGAGCCACAGGCCCCGGAGCCGGTAGAGGTCCCGGTGCCGGTGCAAAGGGAGGCGCCGCCTCAAGAGGCGGAACCGGTGGTCGCCGAGGTCGTGGCGGAAGCTCGGCCCACGCCAGCGGTAGCCCCGACGCCCGTGGTTGAAGCTCCGGCGGCGCCGAAGCCCTCCACCTCTGCCCAAAGAGCGACGCCGACCATGGTCGCCGCCGCCCCCATCGCGGACCTCCCCGGTACCTCCGAGGCGCCCAGAGAAGCCGCTGCGGCGCCGGAGCCCGTCACCTCTTCCGCCCCGACCGGAACCGCGGCGGGTCCCAGGATCGCGATGGCCTCGGACTTGCCGTCGACGGCTTCCGAGCTGCCTTCGCCCGCCGGCGCCGGCCCTGCTCCAAAGACCAGCGCGCCTTTGCGCGCGGCCACTTCGACGTCTCTCGCGGCGGCCGGTGATCTCGGCGGCGGCTCCCGAAGTGGGGAGCGCTCGAGCTCTGGCGGACCGGCGGCCGTGGGCGCGGGGCAGTCGACCTCCGGCGGCACACTCGTCGCCCCGCCCAGTCCCGGACTAACCCACGGCACACCGGTGGGCCTCCTTGCCGGTTCCGAGACGCCGGGTGGTGGCTCCGCCGGGATCGGCACGTCGCGCAGCACGCCGGGGGCCATGACGCGCATGGCCCGCATTCCGCGTGGAGCTCCCTCCGGCGGTGGGCAGGGCGCTGCCGGCGGGCGACCGGGTGCCGGTGCGGGCAAGGCGGCCGGTGGCGGGTTGGGCGAGCCGGCGCGGATCGCCACCGGCACCGGGGGCGGCGGCGCCCCCGGCCTCGCCGGGCGGCTCGGCGCTCCCGGTTCCCCAGGGCTGAGCGGTTCGGGTGAGACCCCGGGTGCCGGGAGTGGCAGCGGCAGAGGCGGCAAGGGCTCTTTGCGCATGGCGGCGGCGGGTACGCCCGGCGCCGCAGGAGGCGCCGGAGGGCGACCGGGCAGCGGTAGGGGCCCCGGTGGCTCCGGCGGCTCGGACACGGGATCGCCTGTGCGGATCGCCATGGCCCCCGGTGGCGGCGCCGGCGCCCCCGGTCCGGGCGGGATGCCCGGCGGCGGTCAGGGCATCGGTACCGGGGAGGGCCCGGGAGCGGGCGGGGGTCCCGGGGCCGCCGGAAAGAGGCAGCCGGCCATGTCACTGCCGGGCGGGGCTCCGGGTGGCGCAGGCGGCGATGGGGGGCGTGGGGATGAAGGCGACGGTCCGGATGACGGCGCCGGTGCCGGTGGGCCGGTGGTCGTCGCCCCGGTGGGTGGCGGTCCCGGCGGCCCGGGTGGCCCTCCCGGCGGTCTGGGAGGCGGTCCCGGAGTGGGAAGCTATCCCGGCGACGGCGGTGGTCCCGGTGGCGACGGCCTGGGTCTTCTCGGTGACAAAGGCGGACCGAAGCTGGTGGCCCTTGGCCTGATCCCCGGGCTCCCCGGCGAGGTGGGGGGCCCCGCGGGGCCCGGAGGCGGCCCCGGCGGCTCGGGTCCGGGAGGTCCGGTCGCCCTCGGGGTCTCCGGCCGGCCCGGTTCCGGCGGTCCGTCGGCGGTGCCCGGCTTCGGCGGGGCGGGCCCGGGCCTGCTTCCGGCTCCGGGCGGCTCCGGGCTGGGCCCCGGACCCGGTGGTCCCGGTGCCGGACTGCTCGCCGGGACCCGACGAGGCGTGCCGGAGATGGCCATTGGCACCTTGCTGGGCCCGGCGGTGCCCGCGGAAGGGCCCGCGTACACCGGCCTGACCGGCACCGGTGCGCCGGTGGCGGTAATGGCCGCCGTTCCGGGCCTGGGTGGACTGGGACTACCACGGATCCCCGGCGCCGATGACCTCGCGCCACCGGGAGACGTTCCGGCCGAGGCCCCGGATACAGGCAATGGGCCCGGAGCCGGAGCGGGCGGCAAGTCGCAGCCGGGTCCCGGGGGGCTATATGTCGGCGTCGTTGGCGCCTTCGATATGCCCATGGGGGTGACAACAGGCGATTACCAGGCCGATGCTGAAGGGATGCCCAATCTCCTCAAGGAAGTGCGCTCGCGGACCAATATCCATGTAAGTGCCCAGGAGCGTTTTGTCGAGCTGACCCTGGACGCGATCGAGCATACGCCGATCCTGCACATCCGCGGCCATCGCCCGTTCAGCTTCAGCGAGCAGGAGCGTGAGGTGCTCCGCCAGTACGTGGCCCGGGGCGGCACGATCTTCGGGGAGGATTCCCACGGTCCCTTCGGCGAATGCTTCCGCAGAGAGATGCGGAAGGTGTTCGGCAAGGCCCCCGGTGACCTGCCGGCCGACCATGACCTTTACAGGGCGCACTATGTGATCGAGAAGATACCGGCGGGCGACATGGGCGAGAGGTACCCGGTGCAGGGCATCGATGTCGGGGGCCGTCTGGGAGTGATCTACTCCCGCAACGACTACGGCGATTGCTGGGAGGGCACCGGTGGCTGGGTGAAGCCCGAGAGCCGCGAGCCGGCCTTCCAGATGGGGACGAACGTCTTCGTCTATGTCGTGGCGCACTGGAACAAGGCCAACAAGGGCCGGGGGGCACAGCAGGGGGCGGGCCCGGCCCACTAGATGCCTATATGCACCGACTTCTGCACAGATGAATCAAGTTCTGGGGTCGCGATCACGCCGTTCGTGAACGCGTAGGTCGGGCTTTCCAGCCCGACTCGGCGATCCCGCCCTGCGGGATCGCCGCCCGGCCGTGGCACCGCCCGAGGCGAACCTCCGCGCCGTGCTCGTCGGTTTGAGGCGGAGCTTCGCTAGAGGTGTGGCCGAAAAGTCCACATTCGCATGGGAGTGTCATTCTGAGAGCGTCCGCTCCCGGAGGGAGCAGCTCGAAGAATCTCCTG
>CAYRFY010000331.1:0-8782 GCA_964423635.1 uncultured Armatimonadia bacterium
AAGAACCGCCACCGCACCCGCCCTGTGGCGGCGTCCAGGGCGTACACGATGCCGTCGGCGCTGGAGCCCAGAAACACCAGGCCGCCATCTATGGCCACGTGATAGGCGTCGTCATAGCGCAGACGCGGGGCCTCGAGAATGCCTTCCACCGGAATGGGTTGCGGATTGGCGAAGGCGTACGTGGGCTCTCCGGGCGGCCGGTACTGCCAGTGCCTGTCGAGCGGAACCTCCACCCCATCGGCCGAGATGCCGCTACGGCCCATATCACCCAGATAGGTGGGCCACGAGTCGCCGACGGCGTTCTGCTGGGCGGATGATACCGAAGCCAGACCCAGGAACAGGACCGCCGCAATAGCTACCCAAAGGGAACCACGAGTCTGCAGATGGTCAGCGTACCAGCGCATCGGAAGGACCTCCCAGGGCCGCGTGCCCTCAAGGCACCCCGGCCGGTAGTGTCTTCGCCATGCCTGTCGTCCGGGCCTTCCGGCAGGCAACAGATGATAGGCAAGGACAGACAGAAACGACCAACAAGGAAGCTCCATTCCGCTCTTCTTTGCCGTTCTCGGCTTTTGTGCGGTGAGCCGTTCATCGGCAAAGCTCCGTGTCTCCGTGGCGACACGTTCCGTTGTCCGCCGTTCGCCGTGCTTTGACAGAGGCCGACGCCGGAGGTACCATTGGGCCGTGGTTGACTTCACGATGTGGAGAGCTGCGATGACACTTTGCCCAATGCGCCCGACGAGATCCTGCGCGGCACTACTGCTGAGCATCGGGCTGTGGATATGCGCCGTCGGCGCCCAGGCCTGCCCCTATTGCATCCGCGAAGCCGGCTTCATCGTCCGCGACATGGACCCGTACCGTGTGGTGGTCTTCCAGCGCCAGGACACGCCCTCAGCCGCCGATCTGCCCCAATGGGCCGAGGAGATCAGCAAGAGGCTGCTGCCTGAGTCCAATGTCGCGGTGGAAGTGATTGACCTGGACGCCGATCCGGACAACCCGCTGATCAAGCATCTGCCCGACGCCGGGAATGCACCGCTCCCCGCCGCGGTACTCGTCTCGCCCCAGGGCGAGGCGATGAACCTGGACCTGCCGGCCTCGCCCCTGACACGCGAGAGCCTGCAGGCGGTGGTCGGCAGGGTGCTGGGGTCTGAGGCGCGAGACGAAATCGCGGCCCATATCATCAAGCACTGGGCCGTCGTGCTGATCGCGGCCGGGGCCGACGAGGCGGAGACCGCGGCGGTACAGAGGGCGGCTTCCCGGGCGGCCGGAACCGTCGTCGGCACCGTTACGGAGATGGGCACGCGCATCGGACACGCCCCGCATGTGATGGTCCTGAAGGCCGACGATCCAGAGGAGCAAGTCCTGCTGTGGAGTCTCGGGCTGCTTCCCGAAGGCAAGGCGGGGACACAGGTTGCCATCCTCTACGGGATGGGTCGCCGGTTGGGCAAGACCCTCTCCGCCGCCGAGGCCACCCAGGCCGGAATGGTGGACCGTTTCAAGCTATTGGGGCGCAACTGTACCTGCACCAGTGACCCTAGTTGGCTGCTGGGGCCCGCGGCGCCACTGCTGTGGGATGAGAACCTGCGCATTCTCACCCGCGAGGCACTGGGCTTTGACCCCAACAGCCCCAATGCCCTGATGACTCTGGCCGGAGCCTGGAAGTCGCTAAGGACCCGCGCCGAGAGCGGGGATAGCGGCGCAATGCCTCTGGGCTCAGACTACATCGAGTTTCCGGCGGAGCCCGAGGACCCCGATGCGGCCATGGGGCAAGACGGGGTGCCGCCGCCACTGGGGGCGCCGCGCACGGATGTGGAGCAGGAGGGCTTCGGGATTGTGTGGAAGACTGTAGCCGGACTGGCCGCCGTCAGCCTCGTCGGCGGCGCCGCCATCATCATCCGAGCACGCAGGAATACCTGATATGACTATTGCCGCCTTGATCGGCCGCGAGCTTCGCCATCGATTCTTCAGCTTCACTCTCGGGCTTCTGGCCATCGTGGCCGCCGTAGCGCTCTTCGTCTCCATACTGACGATGGGCCGGGCGTCCAATACCGAGACGACGCGCCTGATGCGCAACCTCGGCTTCAACATCCTCGTCCTGCCGCATGACACCGATCTGAGCAACTACTGGCTGGCCGATTTCACCCAGCGCTACATGCCCCAGGAGTACGTGACCAGGCTGGCCAACACTGGGGGCATCCTGGCCGACCACTATGTGGCCGTCCTGCAGGAGCGGATTACCTGGCGTGACAAGCAGGTGGTGCTCACCGGTCTCTTGCCCGAGGAAGTCGCCATCGACGCGTTGGGGCGCGGGAAGGCGCCCATGGGGTACGAGATCGAGGACGGCACCTGCTACGTCGGGTACGCGGTCGCCAAGCCGCTGGGCATCAAGCAGGGCGACACCATCGAGATCGAGGGCCACCCGTTCGTGGTGCAAAGAACGCTGGTGGAAGACGGGAGCATCGAGGACAGCCGCATCTACGCCCCGCTCCCCGCGGTGCAGAAGATCCTGAACCTCCCGGGGAAGATCAACGCGATCCAGGCTCTGGAGTGCCTGTGCGAGGGGGCCGACATCGGCAGGCTGAAGGAGCAGATCGTGAGCGTCCTGCCACAGACCACGGTGGTTGAGATGCGCACCATCGCCACGGCCCGCGCCGACACACGTAAGATGGTAGCCCGGCATTTCTCCTTTATCATGTCCGCGGTGCTGGTGGTCTGTGTGGCCTGGGTGGCGGGACTGACGCTGCTGAATGTGCGGGACCGGCGCCATGAGATCGGCCTCATGCGTGCCCTGGGATTTGGTTCCGCCCACATCGCCGGGCTGTTCCTGGGCCGCGCGGTTCTGATGGGCGTCATCGGCGCCCTGCTGGGCTTTGGCATCGGCACCGCCTTGGCCCTGCACTACGGGCCGGACATCTTCACTCTCACTTCCAAGAAAATCGCCCCGGCCTTCGACCTTCTCACCAGAGCGCTCATCGCGGCTCCTCTTGTCACGGCGCTGGCGGCCTTCTTGCCCAGCATGGTTGCCGTCACGCAGGATCCCGCCGCGATCCTGACGGAGGAATGACTGTGATAAGGCTCAGCGAGGTCACCAAGGCCTACAGGGGCCGCAGGGGGATCGTCCGGGCTCTGGACAAGGTGAGTCTGGTTGTGGATGAAGGGGAGTTCCTGATGGTCAAGGGCCCCAGCGGCAGTGGGAAGTCCACGCTGCTGCTGGCCGCCGGCGGGATGATCCGGCCCTCGGAGGGGCAGATCGTCGTCGCCGACGAGGATCTCTACGCCCTGAGCAGCGGCGCCCGCGCCCGCTATCGCGCCCAGAGCATCGGATTCGTGTTCCAGATGTTCCACCTCGTCCCCTACCTCAGCGTGCTGGACAACGTGCTGCTGCCCACGGCACTGCTCGGGCTTCCAGAGCCCCGCTCCAGAGCCATGGGCCTGCTGGAGCGCTTCGGAATGGCGGGCCGAATCACGCACAAACCCGGAGAGCTGAGCACCGGCGAACGCCAGCGCACAGCCATGGCGCGGGCGCTGGTGAACCGACCGCGACTCCTGCTGGCAGACGAACCCACGGGCAATCTCGACCCCGACAATGCCGCCGAGATCTACGGCTACCTCACCGAGTTCCACAAGGGCGGGGGGACGGTGATCGTGGTCTCCCACGACGCCGCCTGCGAGCAGTACGCGACCCGCACGGTCCAGCTCAGCCAGGGGGCCCTGGTTGGCGCGTAGTGATGTGGCGCCCCGGCCTTCCACGAACACGCCTCCGCGCCCCCGGGCCTGTTGTCCGGGGGCTCTGCGTGTCTGCGGGGAGGGCCGGGGTGGGCTCCCGGCCGTTGGCGGTCCGAGGCCACAACTGCAGAGCCCCCCTCGGTCCCCCCGCAGGCGGGGGGAGGCCCTGCCGTCGTCTCGCGCTGAACACTGCTGAGCCGGGTCCTGCTCGTTTCTGAGACTTCCGCACAGCCCCACGGGGAGGTGTGGCGTTGCGCGCAGCGAAAATGAGGCCCAGTCTGCGCCCCGGCACCCCCCGCGGCCGGATGCATGGCCCAACGCAGCGCGCGTAAGCGCCGCCCCCGCTGTCCTGCAGGATCGGAGGGATCCCGAAATGGTCGCCGGCCGCCTCTTCTCCGCTCCGGAAGCGCCCGCCCGCCGCTGTGTGCTCTCTCGTGGTTCCGGTCTCACCGGTCTTGTGTTCCTGCTGTGCCTCTTCGTCACACCTGCCGTGTGCCGGGTGACCGTCTCAGGTCCGGAACTGCTTGCCAACGGCGGCTTCGAGGATCTCGCCGCCGACGGGCGGCCGGCGGTTGGTTGGGAGGGCTTCCACACCACCGACTGGGGGGACTGCGCCGGGGAGGCGGCATCCTCCACAACGGCCCCCCATGCGGGCGAGCGCTGCCTGGAGGTCTCGGGGGTGAGGACCCTCTTCGCCGCCGTGCACTCAGCGCGGGTGCCTGTTGAGTTTGGCAAGTCGTACGTACTCTCCGGCTGGATACGCACGGAGCTCACCCGCGGGCAGAGCGGCTTCCTGGCGTTGTCGTGGTTCGGCGAGGACAAGTGGCTGTCGCTTTCCGAGTCCTCGCCGCTTCGCGGGCACAGCCCGTGGACCTACCTCGAGCTGGCCGTCACACCCCGCGACCGCCCCTCTGATGCCGTCAGCGTCCAGGTCTCCCTGCGGATCAGGGGCACCGGGCCGCGCGGGAAGGCCTGGGCCGACGAGCTGTCCTTCCGGGAGTGCGAAGTGCCCGCAGTAATGCCGGATACCGAGAGCGGCTCTCTGCGTCTGCTGGACATGACGCGCGAATCACTCATCCAGCGCCTGATCTGGCAGGACCGCCTGCGGATGCTGGACAGGCTAGAGACCGACGTGCACAGGCTGCTGTCATCGCACCCCGGGACCTTCGCCGCCCTCCAGGCCGCCTACGGCGAGGCCGTTGGTGCCGGTGAGTTTCTCTCGCGGCGGCAGATGACCGCGGAGGAGGCGGAAGACCTCGTGCCCCGGGAGCCGGAGTCCCTCCGAGCGCACGCCGCCGAGATCGCCGAGGTGCCCGGACTGCAGCGCAGGTGTCTGGAACGGCTGGAGACCATACTTCGGCAGAAGCGCAACCTCGACGCTTATCCGGAGCGCCGGCGATTCTTCCTGTGGGCCCAACTGGCCGCGCTGCGGCCGACGCCCACGTGGGAGCCAGAGAGTGCTTCGGTGACGGTGACGCAGCAGTTCGCCGCGGCACTGGAGACCGGCAGCGTGGAGAGCAGCGGGGAGATGCTGGATGTACTGGTGCGCAGCCAATACGACGCCGCCGCGGATACCGGTCTCGTCGACTTCTCCGCCGGTCCGCTGTCTCCCGCGCCCGGCGATACGGTGCAGATCGGCGTCACCGATGCGGGAGGCCGGGTAGTGGCTTTCGCTCAGGCGCCCGGTGCCGGCGACATAGCTATGAGCCTGAGTCTGGCATCACCCAACCTGTGGTACCCCGACTGTCGTTACCTCTACCGCTTCTGGGCGTTTCTCATCCGCGACGGCAGGCCCGTGGACAGCTACACCCAGTATGTGGCCTTCAGAACCGTGCAGATCCGCGAGAGTGACGTGACCGCGGCCATGCGCCACGCCTGGTCATGGGCGCCGACGGACTTCACCTTCGTGGTCAACGGGCAGCCCTACTTCCCCCGAGGCACGGTGTGCACGGAGGCCCGCAGCCACCCCGCTGAGGCCCAGAGTCTCTTCTCGGAGCTATGGCTGGATTACCAGCGCACCTACGGGGCGTTCTTGGCCTCTCTTTCCGAAACGCAGGCGGACGAGCTGGCCGCCCATGGCCTGACCTGCGTCAGCGCCATGAGCCCCCACTACCAATCGGTAAACTCGTATCTCTCCAGCGACGGCGACTTCGGCGGTTTCCGCCGGGCCGCTCGTGCCTGCCGCTGGCTGGCCGATCATCCGATGAACCTGGCCTTCGAGGTGGGCAACGAGGCGGAGCTGGATGTGTGGGGCGCCCGGCTGCCGGCTTCCTATGGCCGGGACCTGTGGCACGCCTTCAACGAGGCCGCCAAGGTGCTCAGACAGGAGTTGGCGCCCCGCCTTCCTGTGGGCTACGTGCGGGCCGCCTCGTACAACAAGGTGCACCCGGTGCCGCGCGAGGACTACAGCGGCGTGAACCAGTACACCGGCCGCTACTGGGGCCGCCGTTGCACGATGACCGGCGACCTGGCGGCGATCTGTGCGGACGCCACCTACAGCGCCAGGCCCTTCGGAGTCACGGAGTGGAACGGGCCGAAGTACTCGTGGTCCACCGGTGGGGTCTCCGGGGTGGATGAGGAGGGGGCGGCGGAGTACATCGCCGATTACTATCACACCATGCTCCGCACCCCGATGACCGTGCTGTCCACGGAGTTCGTTCTCAACTGGGTCGTGACACCGGTGGAGGACCTCACCACGGTCTCGATTGAGGAGGGCCGCAGGACGCGGACCCAGTGGAAGTGGTCCAACCAGAAAGGGGTCCCGTGGTACCCGGCGATCTGGCCCGACCTGCTGGCCGATACCGCCTCCCGCCGGGCGATGCAGGGCTTCGAGAGCCCGCTTTGGGACCTTGGCAATGCGCCGGGCGAGGTGCGCGTCTGCTCCGAGCCCGCTCAGGCCCAGGTGGCCCATGCCATTGCCGGACTGCTCCGGCTGGTGGGCAGACCGGCGACGGTGGAGGCCATGCCGTCCCGGGGTGATCCGGTCTCCGCGGCGGGCAGTGTGGTCCTCGTGGGAGGCTACGGCGCCCGGCAGCCCGCCGCCATCCGCAGGCTGGAGGCGCTGCGGGTGATCGGTCGCACCACTGAGGACTTCCCCCCTCCGGGAGAGTGCCTGATCCAGCGCCGCGTGAACCCCGACTTCCCCGACGGTCTGCTGCTGGCAATCACGGCGGCCGACGAGGCCGGCATGCAGGACGCCCTCAACCGTCTGACCTCCGCGGCCGGAGGCCTGCGCGAGCTGCGGGCCCGCCACGCCACCTGCCGCCGCGCGCTGGCCCTGGTGGACGATGACGCCAACGTCGCCAGGGCCTTCACCCGCTATGTGCTGGAGCTGCCCACGCGGTCGGTGCTTCTCGGCCGCGATGACCTCCGCACCTCGCTGAGCCGGTCCGAGCTACTGGACCGGCAAGGGCGCCTGGACCCACACTGGGCCGACCTCAGCACGCTCCTACTCGCGACATCTCGGGAACTCACGCCCGAGGAGGCCGATCTCATCCAGACACTCGCCCGACACGGCCTCACCATGGTCTGGTCGGCTCCGACACTCCGCGCCAATCCGCGGATCGCCGCCGATCTGAGCCTCACGCTCGCCGACCCCGTGCCCATGACCGGCCCCTTGCCCGTGGCCCGCTGGGCCTCCAGGCCATTGGAAGTCCCGGACATGGGGAACGTCGCCGCCGAGACGGTGGCCAAGTTCGCCAAGATCAAGCCCGATAGCCCCCTGTGGCAGGCCGCCACGGAGACGGCGACGTTGGACCTCGGCCCCGCCTGGAAGGTGGCCGTGACAGATGCGGAGGGCAGAGCCGTGGTCGCCTCGCTGCAGGCGGATGCCGGACGCCACTGGGCCTTCGGTGCAGACCTGCAAGGCGCCGCGGTCGCGCTGTGGAACACCAATCGCGGCGGCATCATCCACTCCACCTACGACCGCGACACCGCCTGCGGCCTGGAGCGGCTGTTCCGGGTAGTGGCCAACGCCACCGCATCCGCCGCCTCCCCGCGCCCCGCCGAGACCCTCCGTCTCCGGGCCGAGGTCATCACGGACAAGGAGACCTACGACAGCGGCGACACGCTCCGCGCCACCGTCCTCGTCAGAGACGAGCTCGGAAGCCCACAGGATGCGAGTGTATGGGTGAGCTTCGCCAACCCAAAGCGTTTCCTGGAGCAGCGGGGCAAAGGCGTCCTGTGGGCGCCGGCCACCCGGACCGGCCCGGGGCGGTACGAGATCCTGCGCAAGATCGTCGTCTCCGCCGGGACGCCCCGGCTCGATGTCTGGCCCTCCTCCCTGGATGGTCAGGACTGTGTGACGGTCACGTGCGATGTCACCCATCCTCAGATGACCGGCGACTGGCACTGCCACACCGTGCGCCTGGCCGGCGAGACCAATGAGGACAGACACCTGAGTCTCCTGGCGAAGCTGGTGAGCGAAGACCTCCTCCAGGGCTTCCTGGGGGTCAACGATCGGGAGAAATGGATCGAGCTGCAGGGCGCGGTCACCCTCCCCGCCCATCCGCGGGCCGGGGAGCCCATGGGGATCTCGGTAGTGATCAGCAGGGTGGAGGGGGATGAAGGCAACGATTGGCTACAGGACACGGCGCTTGTCCTCACTCCCGCGGCCGGCGGGGACGAGGTCGTCTTCCCGCTGTGGGAGGGCAAGCTCGTCACCGGTCCGAAGTCATCCATCGTGAGCAAGCAGACGGACCGCTGTGTCGTCGTGAGCTCATCCACGCCGGTTGAACAGACCCTCACCTGGGAGCGGCCCGAGCCGGGCATCTGGCAACTGGCCCTGCGCTATCGCTACACCGATGAGTACCACATCGCCGACACCGATCGCCTACAGAGGGAGGACTTGTTCAGCGGTGCGGTGGTCCGGGTCGGGGAGTAACGGCGGAGCACGGCCGGGAAACACCTCACCACGGAGACACGGAGAGCACGGAGTTCCACGGAGAACGGAAACGTCTGACCACAGAGACTACGGAGAACGGCGGAGTACGGCCGGGAAACGCCTCACCACAGAGACACAGAGAGCACGGAGTTTCACGGAGTTCCCCGGGAAACGGCA
>CAYRFY010000332.1:0-8782 GCA_964423635.1 uncultured Armatimonadia bacterium
AGCGCGGGACCGGCCGGGGCCAGGATGCAGAGGGCTATCAGGAACACGGGCCGGTGATCTCGCATGCCGGTCTCCTTGCGGTTCGTCCTCCGGGAACGGGCAGACGCGCTCCGGGCACGAGCGCAGCCCCACGCAGAGATTCGTCACGCCCCCGGAGTCTTCCTGCGCGTCTGGCAAAGCGAAGCCGGGGCCCCTGGCGAGGCCCCGACTCAACGGTTGGCAGCTATCGGGGCGGCAGCCTACCACATCCCCCAGATCTCATCGTAGGCCGTGTACCAGCCCTGTGTCAGGCTTTCCGTCTTCGACCACTTCGCGTGTCCATCCACGTAACCGATGTTGAGCCCCTCGTTGTGCCGGCGCGCCGGGCCCCAGCCGCTGATGGTGGCGTTGTCGATGGCGCCGGTGATCGAGGCGTCCCCGTGATTGTGACCGACAGCCTCGGTGATGAGCGGCACCTCCGAGACTGAGGTCACCGCCGCCAGGGACAGCGGGTACCAGTAACTGGCGCCGCCCTCGACGGTGTGGATCAGCCGCTCATTGGGGCCGTAGGAGTAATACGGGTCGGGGTTCAGCGGGGCCAACAGGTGCATGTCCATGCCGACGTCGCCATTGCTGGGAGTTACGTATGCGCCGCCGGCGAAAACCTTGATCGGCGCCTTCTGACTGGGGCACTTGGCAATCTGGCCGTTCTTGACGTAGGGCGTCACCATGTCGAACATCGTGATGGCCCCGGTGGGACTGGCGTACATCAATGGCGGGAACATCTCGTCATAGTCCTGCATGTACATCATGACGCCGAGGTTCAACTGCTTCAGATTGGAGAGACAGGACGTCTGTCGCGCCTTCTCGCGGGCCCTGGCGAACACAGGGAACAGGATCGCCGCGAGGATCGCGATGATCGCGATGACGACAAGCAACTCGATGAGCGTGAAGCCACTTCCCCTGCGCAAGCGCATACGGACCTTCCTTTCCAAGTACCACACGGTGGCGGCCTGAAGTGATGAACGACCTTGTATCTATTAGACGCCGAGACAGACACCTCCTTTGGGAGGTCCCGTTTATCCGCTCATGGACAGGCTTCGGGGCAGCCGCGTTGTCATACGTCGGCAGATTCGGAGGCGAGAGGGTCCATATAATCATACCCCGCTCAAGCCCTCTGCTAACATGCCGGCTCAAATCGGGTGCCGGTGGGGACGGGGAAGGTACGGGTCGATGCCAAAGTCAATACCCTTCCCGGGCGTGGTAATCAGGGCCGACGGGACGGCGCCGGCCCGTAGCCGTTGCCGGCCGGGGCCCTAGAGGTCCGGCCGAAAACTCCGGCCGGCCCGGTCTCTGTCATTCTGGAGCGTCGGCGTCGCAGGCGCCGCTTGGGCGAAGAATCCCGCTGAATGCCCGGAGATTCGTCGAGCTGCTCCCTCCGGGAGCGGACGCTCTCAGAATGACATTGCCGGCGAAGCGGGGTTCTCGGCCGGACCTCTAAGACCCCGTGCCGGCGGTGGCCCTGCACTGCCCGGCGTGAGGACACGCCAAGGAGGCGCGCTATGCCCACCGATCTTCCCGCCCCCAACATCGTCTACATCCTGGCCGACGACATGGGCTATGGCGATGTGGGCTGCCTGAACCCGGAGTGCAAGATCCCCACTCCGCACATGGACCGCCTGGCGTCGCAGGGAATGCTGTTTTGCGACGCTCACTCCAACTCCGCCGTCTGTACGCCAACTCGCTACGGGGTGCTCACCGGGCGTTACTGCTGGCGCTCACGTCTGCAGCGCGGCGTGCTGGGAGGGTATTCGCCGCATCTGATCGAGGCGGGTAGACTGACGGTTCCGCAGATGTTGCGGGAGGCGGGCTACCGCACCGGGTGTATCGGCAAATGGCATCTGGGGATGGACTGGCGGCTGACGGTGGAGGGAGAGCTCGGAGACGGCATCGACCCTGCTGTGGATCCGGGGCTGGTGGACTATGCCGCGGCCGTCGCCCACGGCCCGACGGCCCGGGGCTTCGACGAATACTTCGGCATCAGCGCTTCGCTGGACATGCCGCCTTATACCTATCTCGAGAACGATCGGGTTTCGGAGCCGCCCACAGTCTTGTCGGAGGGGGGGCAGTTTCCCGAGAACTGGCGGCCCGGCCCCGCGGCCCCGGGCTTCCGGCATGAGGAGGTACTGCCACGGCTCACCGCCAGAGCCTGTGAGTTCATCGAGCGCAGCGCCGACCTGGACCGGCCGTTCTTCCTGTACTTCCCGCTGCCCTCCCCGCACACGCCGGTGCTGCCCATCCCGCGCTTCCGGGGCGTGAGCCGCGCAGGGAGCTACGGCGACTTCGTGGCTCAGACCGATGCCTCGGTGGGCCGGGTCATGGCAACTCTGGAGGACCGCGGCCTTGCGGACAACACCCTGCTGGTGGTGACCAGCGACAACGGCTCCACCTTCACCAACGAGGCACTGGCGCAATACGGACACTTGACCAACTACCACTTCCGCGGGCGCAAGTCCGACGCCTGGGACGGCGGACACCGGATTCCCTTCATGGCGCGCTGGCCGGGGAGGATCGCCGCCGGCGGGATCTGCCGACGGCTCATCTGTCTGACCGACCTCATGGCCACCTGCGCCGAGATACTGGGGCAGCAGCTACCGGTCGATGCGGGGGAGGACAGCATCAGCATGCTGCCGCTGCTGTTGGGGAAGGCGGGCTGTCTGCGGGAGGATGTGGTGCACCATTCCGTGCACGGCAGGTTCGCGATCCGCAGGGGCCGCTGGAAACTGGTGCAGTGCAAGGGGTCGGGTGGGTGGAGCCTCGCCGAGGAACAGGTGGGTCCTGATGCACCGCCCGGTCAGCTCTACGACATGGAGACCGACCCAAGCGAGCAGTGCAACCTGTACCACAAGCACCCGGAGATCGTGAGGGAGTTGACCGACATATTGGACGGCTACCGGGCGGACGGCCGGAGCCGATGAACAAGCCCTGTTCCGACGGAGAGCCCCGGGCTGGGGGGGCGCTCCGATGCTTCGAAGAGGTGATTGCGCTGTTTTGGCACACACATGACGGCATGCAGGGGGCGCAGATCTACCGCTGGCAGTGGATCCGGTCCATCCTCATCAACAAGTGGGCCATGGGGCTTCCACACATCAACACTCCCCTGCGCAAGTTCCTGCTGCGCCTGGGTGGGATCAAGGTGGGCAATGGAGGCTTCATCGGCATGCACGGCTGGTTCGACGACATGGTGCCCCACCGCGTCACCATCGGTGACAATGTGACCCTGTCGTTCCAGGTGACCCTCGTCGCCCACGGCCCTAAGAGCGATCCCTCGAACATGAACATCGTCATCCAGGACGGTGCCTATGTGGGATGCAACGTGACCATCCTGCCCGGCGTGACGGTGGGGAAGGGGGCGGGGATCGGGGCGTGCGCGGTAGTCACCCGGGACGTGCCCCCGGGGGCGATCGTGGCCGGCAATCCGGCGCGGATCCTGCGCATGAAGGAGGGCGGTGCGGCGCCGGGACCCGGGACGGAGGAGGAGAGTGGGTGAGGGGTGCCGCGGGTCGGGAAGCCGGCCGCCGATCCGTCCGGGCCAAATGAGGCGGCCCCCGAGCTGGGCCGGGAGGCTGCTCGGGGGCTGGAGACGACCGGGACACGGGCATGCCGGCGTGATGGCTCAGACCCGCCGGCGATGGGAATGCCCTATGCGGCCACGGCCAGCTCGGCGTAGAGCGGGGCCGCCGGACGCACGACCAGCGAAGTATCGATCTCGTTGAGGGCACCACAGCGGACGCAGGTGACGTGGAGCACCTCGATGGTCGGGTCCTGCTCGAACATCTCCCGGGCGCGGCCCGGAAGGAAGTTCAGGGCTGTGTGGCAGCATGTGCAGACGAAGAACATCTCCATCTTCACCTCAAGGGGCAGCAGGTAATACCAGGCTCCGCAGCCGACGCGGTTGCACTGGTAGACTCTGATCTGCTCCTCGGCGAAGTCGCCGTCAGGTAGGTGCGGGAGGAAGTCCGGCTTGGCCTCCGGGCAAACCCCGCGCAGCTCGCCAGTACACTCACCTCGCATACATCGCATAACTGCCCTCCTGGGCCATGGGGTCGACGGACCTTTGTGACTGTCTTGTCTCCCATGTTCTCGTCAATCCGGTGGGAGGGTAGAGCAAACCTACGGTAACCCGGGGCTACCGGCGATTTCACACCACTTGAGGAGGCTGATACATATGCCCACCATGGCCCTGATGCTGTCGGCATTATTGGCGGGCTCCTCGGCCGGCACGCTCCAGCCTCTTGGCGGCGCCACCGCCCCGCGCTGGACGCCCTGTCTGAGCTGGGTCACCAACGCGCCCGTGACCTATGCCGTCACCGAAGAGGACGGTAACCTGGTGTTCACCGCGGAGGGCGCAGGCACCGAGCTGCCGTGGCTCATCCGCCTCAATGAGGATGAGGCGACGGGCGACCGCAGGTACCTGATCCTGCGCTACCGGGCGACGGGGCTGCTGCAGACGCCGGGCAACTACTTCGTGCACGGGGAAGAGGGCAGCGTCGGGGGCCTGAACTACGCTTTTGGCGAGGAGGTCCGCAGCGACGGGGAATGGCACACGTTGGGCATGGACCTGCCGGCCATCGATCCCCGGGGTCCGACCCACGCCATCGCTTTGAAGGTGCGTGTGGACCAGGGGGGCAAGGGACGCCTGGAGGTGGAGAGACTGTGGTTTGCCGATGAGCTGCCAAACGGGGCCGGGGTAGCCCGAGTTCGGGAGCGTGAAGAGGTGTCCGTTACGCTGGCCTGGGCCCGGTCGGGCCTCCCGCGGCCCATGGATGGTTGGACCTCGAAGCCGGCCACTGAGCACCGCGTCGCTGCCGTGGAGGGGGGCGCACAGTTCGCGGTGGCCGGGGCCGGCAGGGGCATGCGATGGCACACGGCACTGCCCGAGCCGGTGGACCTTTCCGGGGCGCACCTGATGTCGCTGCGCTACCGTGTCGCCGGTACACCGGCGGCCACCGGTTATGCCATCTGGCTGGGCACCAGTGCCTCGGGCACCGGTGGCCGGTCGTCCATCGCCATGCCCGCCCGGGACCTGATCGCCGACGGCCGGTGGCACACCGTGACGCTGGATGTGCGCCAGGACTACACGGCCACCGAGATCGCCTTCGGCCTGGACTGCGAGAGCGAGCAGGCCACCATGACCCTGGGCGACATCACCTTCAGCTCGCGTCCGCCCCTGTGGCCTTTGGCCGATCTCCTACCGCACACCGCCTCCGATGCGCCCTGGCCCGCCGGGCACGACGGCCTGACGCCCCTCCAGGCGCCCATGGCCGGCGGTGCCCCCTCGGTCTTCGCCCGGCGTCGCCTGGAACTGGCGGATTGGTTCTCGTCTCGGCACGTCACCGTCGCCGGTGTGCCTTTCGCGGTGCCCGAGAGCCTGGAGGCCGTACCCTTCAGCGGGACCGCCGAGAAGGCAACGCTACACATGGAGCTGCCGCCGGACGTGAAGGAGATCTATCTGCTCACGGCCGCCACGGCTCCGGCCACGGAGCCCTTCGGCATCTTCGCAAACTCACCGCGCCCGCAGCACATCCTCGATGTGCCCGAGAAAGTGGTCTGCGAGATCCGCTATGAGCAGGGGCCACCGGACTTCATGCTCCCGGTGGAGGTGGTCTCAGGCCGCTGGGGTGTCAAGCGTGGCCTGGGCGTGCATGTGGTGCATCCCGCACCGGGGCGGCGGCCCACCATGCTGCTATGGCATGACCGGATGCAGACCACGGGCTTTGCAGTCCCCGCCGTCACCCTCTCGACCGCGGAGCCCATGGTTGCCGAGCCGAGCTGGGAGCATCTGAACTACCCGCCGCCACCGCCAGGCGCGCTGCGCGCGGCGGCCGCGGCTTCGGTACCGGAGGAAGTCGTGAGGTCCGGGGCGCTCGTGGCGCGCCTGTCCACCCAACGGGGCCTGACATGGGAGCAGTTGGGCGTGGCCGGAGCTCCCGGCCTGCTATCGTGCGCTCCGGGGCCGGTGTTCGAGGTCACCGTTGCGGGGCGGAGGCTCCCGGCCGAAGAGTGGGTGGCGGAGAGCGCGCAGCAGGTTGAGGGCGGAATGCGACACACACTCGGCCATGCCGGCGCCGGTCTGCAGGCGGTGGTCGATTGCCTCCCGGGCGGCGGCAATGAGTTGCTGCTGCGCATGGAGCTGCGCAATGTGGGGCAGACGCCGCTCACGGCTACTCTTCGCTTCCCGGTTCTTTCCGGCGTGAGCATCGGGGGTGCCGCGGACACCTGGTACCTGTGCGGCAAGCGCGGGGGTATCATCAACTCCGAGCCGGTGAGCTTTCGCGAGCCCCTGGGAGAACGGCATCCCCTGCAGATGGACGGGTTCTTTGGGCCGCGCAGCGCCGTGGCCCTGGCCTGTTTGACACACGACACCGTGGCCCAGCACCATTTCGTCCGTTTCGCCAAGGACGAGAGCGGCGGCGCCTGGAGCCCGGAGTACGTGGAGCGAGACCTGGCCCGCGGAGCCTCGTTTCAGGCCACCGAGGCGGCGCTGGTCCTGCGAGAGGGCGACTGGAGAGCGATCTTCTCGGCGTACCAAGACTGGCTCGCCACCTGGTTCTCGCCGGCGGTCCCGCGGCCGGAGTTCTTCCAGAGTGTCTTCGCCTTCCTGGGCTGCAACGTGCACCATGAGGTCATCGAGGACCCCGGGGCGCGTGGCGCTATCCAGCCGCACATCGACCTGGCCCTCAAGTACCTGGGTGTGTGCGACTACGTCCATCTCTATGGCTGGGCCGCCTCGCCAACATACGGCGAGTGGGGCGACTACAACCACTATGACGAGACTGTCGGCGGGCAGGACTACTTCCGGAGCAACATCGCCAGGGCTCGGGAAAGCAAAGTCGGGGTGGGGCTGTACACCGACGCGTACCTGAGCTGCGAGAAGGGCCGCTTCGCGGGGGGGCAGGCGCGGGAATGGGCCATGAAGCGTCCGGATGGCAGTGCCAACTATGTCCCCCAATACGACGCCTTCAACCAATGCCCGTACATGGTGGGGTGGCAGGACTACTACAGCAAGACCCTCGGGCGCATCCACCGGGACCTGGCCCCCACGGGCATCTACGTGGACGAGTACGGGGCCACCGACGGGCGCTGGACATGCTACGCCAAGGACCACGGCCACAATGGCTACGAGATCCCGTACGCCGGGGAAGTGGAGACGCTCCGGAAGGTTCGCGAGGCGGTTGGGCCCGACGTGGCGCTGTACTGCGAGTACCCGCCTGCCGAGGTGAGCCGTCGGTACCTGGATGGCTCCTTCATCTACCAGGCCGTGTGGAGTGTGGATCAGGAACCTTTGGCGCCACACTTCATCGACCTGCCCAGATTCGCCTTTCCGGATTTCAAGCAGTTCCATCTGCTCTCGTACGTGCGGCCCTGGGCGGGCAACTGGTGGACCTACAAATTCCCACTGTTCAATGGTGAGAGCTACGACATCAGCGAACCGGGCCTGCCCCACATGGAGAGGGCCGCTCTGCAGTTCCAGAAGCATGCGGTGCAGGTGCTGTGCGCCCATCGCGCGGCCTTCTCATCCGACCACGTGGAGCCCCTGGTGGCCACGGAACAGGCCGGCGTTTTCTGCAACCGCTTCGCCGCGTCCGATGAGACGGTATGGACGCTGTACAATGCCAATGGCCGCACGGTGCGAGGAGTGCTCTTGAAGGTTGCGCACCGCCGGGGAGCGAAGTACCGCGACGCCTGGGGCGAGCGGGACCTTTGGCCGCAGGTGGACGGTGACACTGCGGCCCTCGAGCTTGAGCTGGGGCCGAAGGCCGTGGGGTGTGTGGTACAAGAGCACCCCTGACCCCCGCCGGTGCCGGGAGCTCAGGCGGCGGTCCCGCCATCCCGCCGGGCCTTGCCGGCCCGGGCCACCCCATCCTTAGGAGGCCATTCGTGGCATTCGAGCATCGCTGTGCCGACTGGGATCAGTACAAGATGGACACCCGCAGGCCGCATGAGGTACTGGAGCCCGTGGAACAGGAGGTCGCCGTGGTGGCTGCGGTGCTTGACGACCTCGTGGCTCAGGGCATCCTCCCCCACGCAGACTATGACCACGAGAAGATGCTGGCCCACCGGGCGGCGGTCGCCGAGCTTTTCGAGATTCCCTGGACGGCCATCACCCCGCGCATGCAAAGGCTCCTGTACGCCATCAATGCCATCGCGCAACCTCCGGTGATGGTGGCGGCCGGGGTCTTCTGTGGGAATACCTTCGTCTCCTGCGCCGGAGCTGCCGTGGGGCCGGGAGCGTGCTATGAGGCCCGGGACCTGGTGGGCGTGGAGATCAAGCCGGAGGAGGCACAGCGCGCGGAGCGCAACGTCCGCAAGCTGGACCCCACCGGTGTGGCGCGGATCGTGGCCGCGGACGCGATCGACGTGGTCGCACAGTATCCCGGCCCGATCTCCATGCTGTACCTGGACGCCGACGGCAACAAGGGGCAGGGCAAGGGCATCTACCTGGAGATTCTGCAGGCGGCGTACGACAGGCTGCCGCCCGGCGCGATTACGCTGGCGCACAACAGCGTCAACTGTGCCGACAAGCTGGGTGACTACTTCACCTGGGTGCGGGATGAGGCGAACTGCAAAGCCAGCGTGAATGTGATCATCGACGGGGAAGGGCTGGAGGTCACGGCCAAGTGAGCGGTCGTCCTGCGGCGACCGTCGGCCTGGAAGTCCGGCCGAGAAGCCGGTTCTGGCGTGAATATAGTGGGTAAGGGGGAGCGCTATTTGCGCACCCCCTCCCCGTTGTCGCAATGGG